>CAVCWN010000043.1:0-13974 GCA_963605975.1 Desulfovibrionaceae bacterium
CCATTTGACCATGTGAGGCAATTCCTTTTTTAGAAAGAATTCCGTCCAGCAAAGCAACATATTCTTTTTTTACCAGGCCGGCTTCGAATTGCCTGTTCATTTCGCGATGGGCTTCTTTCGTAAAGGCAAGCAGCATCAATCCGCTGGTTTCCATGTCCAGCCGATGAACCGCTGGCTGTGCAATAGTCTGTGGAAAAAGTCGCTTTAATCTGCTTTCAATACAGTCCTGCTTTTCCGGCCCACGACCAGGTACGCTCAAAAGCCCGCTTTGTTTGTTGACAAGGCAAATGTCTTCGTCACGATATAAAATGTTTAAGCCCAGCATTTCTGGCAAAATCAGGGCACATCTTGTGTCACATGGCGGGTAAAGTTTTCCACAATTTTGCTCGTCTGTGGAAAAGTCTGTGGAAAACTGTGTGAATTTCTTGTTTTTTTCTGTTGATAAGTGGCTAAATCCTTCCAGAATATCACTTTGCAAAAATATTTCGCACATGCTCAAAGGTTTTAGTGAATGTGAATAAGCATAATCCAGCAGTTTGGGGGCACAACAGTCACCGGTTCCTGTGGGGGCCAGGCGGGATTTATTTGTTTTTTTTAGGATTTCAGTCAGCGAAAGGACTTTTCCACAGGCTGTGTGGAAAGAATAAAGGCTGTTTACTTTTTGTAAAGACTGATTGCACAAAAGAAGTCTTTCTTTTTTAAGGGCAGACTTTTTTTCCACAGATTTTTCTTCTTTTATTTCATCCGTGAGCTGATGGATTTTTAAATCGTTTTGGGAAAGGGCTTCTTCGATTTTTTGAGGGCTGACAATTGGCGGAACAAGGGTAAGATTAAGCGAATTCTTCTGGTCAAGGATAAATTCTTTGGCATTACCGGAAAGAGCTAAAAGATATTTCTTTTTGTGAGTTTCTGTGGGTTGACACTTCGTTTCCAAAAGAGGCTGGTGGTTTGATGAAGGGGGAAAGCCTGGGGCAAAAGACTTTTTGTCGCAAGAAAGGCCTTCTTTTGTTAAAGTTTCATCTGTTAAAGCCTCGTCTTCCTGGCAAACAAGAATCCCTAGCATCAAGCCCTGGTCTAAGCGCTCGCTGCTTTTTTTTGCGACTTGCTCAATTTTAAAAAGCCCTTCTCGTAAACCGTCAAAAACTTTCTGGCATACTCGAAAGGCTTCTTCTTGTGGAAAAGGTGCAAACATTAACTTAAAACCTTACATCATTTTTACTTTTTCAAATGTTGCTTCTATGCTGTCTTTGGCACCTTCAAAAGCTGGTGGCCAGCCTGCCAGTTTGTCATTGTTTTTTCTGGGAACAATGTGCATGTGGAAATGAAAAACTGATTGACTTGCACATTCATTGTTGCAGTTAAAAGTATTTACTCCGTCATAGCCGCAATCTTTTACCAGATGATTTGAAACTTTTTGAACAGTATCCATTACATGATGAAGGGCATCTGACGGAGCGTCCAGAATGTTTACACAATGAGTTTTTGGAATAACTAGCATGTGACCGTCAACATCTTTTGCAATATCCATAAAAACATAAGTGTCATCATCCTCATAAACTTTGTAACTTGGAATTTGACCCTTTATAATTTTACAAAACAAACAATCGTTCATAATTTTCCTCGCTTAAAATTGATAGACCATTATAGCATGAATTATTTTTCTGTGCATTGCAGTTTTTGTTTTTGGATTTTTTATTTATTTTGGGATTTATAGGCTGATTTCAACTTCAATAAATTCATTCATCAAAATCAGAGTAAAATCAGCCCAAAATCAGACTAAAATCAACTGAAGAAAATTCCTTTTACAAAAATTTCTATTCCGATTGCAATTAAAATAATTCCACCAACAATGTCGCTTTTGTTTGCAAGTTTTTCTCCGGCCTTTTTACCGATTTTTAATCCAACCATGCAAATTCCAAAAGTAACAATGGCAATTATCAATGAAGCAACGTTTGCCATAAGCAGGTCATATTCTGCGATTGTAAAACCAACCGAAAGGGCATCTATAGAAGTTGCAATTCCCTGCAAAAGTAAAACTCCGTGGGTAAGTTTTTTGATTTCACTGTCTTTATTTTGCTCAGGATGTTGTCCGGCAGCAAGGGCTTTTTTTGCTTTTCTACTTTCGATGATTGCTTCTATAATCATTTTGCCGCCAATGTAAAGTAAAAGGATTAAAGCAATCCACGGGATGAATTTTTGGAGATTTGAAAAGACATTTACAATTGTGTGTACACAAATCCAGCCAATCATAGGCATCGCGTACTGGAAAAAGGCGTACACTCCGGCGATTGCGCTCATTCGTCTGTGGCGCATGTTTGGTTCATTTAAACCGTTTGTCATGGAAACAGAAAAAGCATCCATTGCTAATCCTACACCCAAAAGAGCAGAGTTTACAAAAAACATTACATTCCAAGTCTGCATAGAAAGACCTCATAAATTAGATTTGTGCAGAATAAAAAACCCGGGCACAACCATAAAGCTATGCTCGGGTAATTTAAAATAGTCATGCATAGCTTTACAGTTACGCATGTGTCTCGCAAATTAAAACAAGCCAGGCTAAAACCAGTATGTTGACTTGTTACGTAAAAACGTCTGCTACTCCCTCATGGGTTATCTGACTGGAAAATATTATCAAATAATGGCGGGTTAGACATAGACAACTTTTTTATTTTCTAGCAAAATTTCAAATGGTGAAGTAAAATTGAATTATGAAGAAAAAGCCTTTAAGTAAACTGAAAAAATTGCAGTACCTTTCGCATATAATAACTTATATTCTTGCAGCTGTTGTCACAACTTTCAGTTTGCGTTTTTTTGGAGTTTATATTTATGATACGCCTGCTTTAAAAATCTTAAATCCCATAACCCTTTTGATTGTTATTTATTTAACAACATTAAACGGTTACATAACATCAATTATTTTCTGTTCAGCATTCTTTTTTATTTATTCGGCCCATCATGGAATTGTAAATTCCTACATGATTTTTATTTTGATGATTGCTTCTCTTATTACATTTTTACCAATTCAAAATAAATGGTACAAAAGCGGGGGGAAAACTGTACTTAGTGTTTTTATAGGCAGTCTTGTTTATGGAGTTTTGTGGCCAGTTTGTTTTTTTATAACTGAGGAAGTAGAATTTTCTTTTTTTGCACTTGGCGTGAATTATGTTTGTACAAGCAGCTGCCTAATTGTGCATGGACTTTTAACATATCTTTTCTTTAACAAGGTGCCGCGAAAAATACAAAAATATTTTTACTGCGGGCGATATTATCTTGCGGAAAAAGACAACTATTTTTACAACGTTACGCATGGAAAAAAAGCGCGTCTGCCACAAAAAGTTTCTCTTATGCTTATTTTAGAAGCAATTGTTCTTATATTGGGCGCTACCTTTTTTGCAAACTTTTTGCTCCGACTTTGCCTTACAAAAAATATTCTTGTTCGTTACCAAAGGCTTTACCTTACTTTTAACATGCGCTTTATCTTTTTAACGTCAAGTTTAGCTTTTCCTATTTTGATTTTGCTCAATCAGTTTGCATTTAAGAATTTTTCTAAACCAATTATTTTAATTTCTAAGGCAATGGAAGTCTTTACAAAAAATACTCTTGGCAAAAGTGAAGATAATTCTGTTGAAATTGATTTGCTGGACATCCACACTCACGATGAAGTTGAAGAATTGTTTAATACTGTAAAGAAAACTTCTGTTCAGTTGACGGGCTATATTGAAGAAATGAAGTATGAGCAGCAGCTGGAGGAAGATCTTAAAATTGCCCAGGAAGCAAATAAGGCAAAGTCTCAGTTTCTTTCAAATATGTCTCATGAAATTCGCACCCCTATCAATGCGATTTTGGGCTTAAACGAAATGATTTTGCGCGAATCTAAAAATCCTGAAATTCTTTCTTATGCAAGAGATGTTCGTTCTTCCAGCCGTTCACTTTTAGCACTTGTAAACGATATTCTGGATTTTTCAAAAATTGAAGCGGGTAAAATGGAAATCATTCCTACCCAGTACGAACTTGCTTCATTAATAAATGACCTTTTAAACATGACATCTTTGAGGGCAAAAGAAAAGCACATTGATTTTAACGTAAATGTTGACCCTAACATTCCTTCTATCTTATATGGTGATGAAATCCGTATAAGACAGTGCGTTGTAAATATTTTGACAAATGCTGTGAAGTACACAAAAAAAGGTTCCATCACTTTAAACGTCTTTTTTAATCCAATCAGTTTTAATCAAATCAATTTAAAATTTCAGGTAATTGATACTGGTGTTGGAATTAAAAATGAAGATATGGAAAAACTTTTTTCTCCTTTTGAAAGAATTGAAGAAGAACATAACCGAACAATCGAAGGCACCGGTTTAGGAATGAATATTGTAAAATCAACACTTAAACTTATGCATTCGCACCTGGAAGTAAAGAGCGAATATGGCAAGGGGTCAGATTTTTCTTTTGGGGTGCAGCAAATTATTCTTTCTCATGACCCGATTGGCGATTTTAGCAAAATGTATGCCGAAACACAGGAAAGTGAAAACGATTTCCACGATTCTTTCACAGCGCCTGAAGCAAAGATTCTTTTTGTTGATGATACGCCAATTAATTTGAAAGTAGTAAGGGCTTTATTAAAAAGAACGGAAATCCAGATTTCTACATGCGAAAGCGGGGCACAGTGCATCGAACTTGCAAAGAGCCAAAAGTTCCACATTATTTTTATTGACTATCGAATGCCAGAAATGGATGGAATTGAAACTTTGCACAATCTTAAAAACTTGTCTACAAATCTTAATAAAGATATTCCTTATATCATGCTGACGGCAAATGCTGTTTCTGGTGCGCGTGAATTGTATTTAAATTCTGGCTTTACCGATTATCTGGCAAAACCAATCGATGTAAAAAAGATGGAAGAAATGATTAAATCGTACCTGCCAAAAGAATTGATTGGGCCACCGCCTGCTGTAGAAGAAATTGATGATTCAAGCACAAAGCTGAGCATAAAAACAAAAATCGCTTTGCAAAACAAATTGTCTAATCAGTCTAACTTTATGTCCCTTGAAGGAATTGATATGGCACAGGCAATTACAAACTGTGGTTCAAAAGAAATTCTTGAAGAAGCATTTATTGACTTCCAGAAAGGAATTGAAACCCGCGCGCTTAAGTTGAGGGCATATCTTTCTGCCAAGGATTATAAAAATTACACAGTCCAGGTGCATGCTTTAAAATCAACATCACGCTTGATTGGTGCTGTGGAACTTTCAGAAAAAGCGGCTTATCTTGAAAAGTGTTGTGATTCCGGTAAATATGATGAAGTTGTAAAAAATACGCCTGCCCTGCTGGAACTTTATCTTTCTTACAAAGACAAACTGAAGCCTGTTATTCCTGTTGAAAAAAATGATAAGCTTAAACCGCTTACGATGGCTCATTATAAAGAGGCTTTGTCTTGCATAAAAGAATCTGTTATGGCATTTGATTTTGACACGGCAGATGTTATTGCGAAGGATGTTGATTCTTTTTCAATTCCTATGGAAATAAAAGCCCAGTGGGAATTGATAAAAGCTCAAATAAAAAATGTTGATCAGGCCCAGGTTCTGGACTTACTAAAAGATATTTGAAATTAAACAATAAAGGTTTTATACTTTTTTTGCTGAGGAAGAATTATGGAAAAAAAAGTTTTACTTGTCTGCATTAACAATCAAAATTTTCTTGTAAGTGCCATGGCTCAAAAAATTCAAGAGGCTGGTTATGAAGTTGAATATGCAAGTCCAGATGCAACTTTAATTTCAGTAAGAGCTTCTTGCCCTGACATTTTTATTATTTTTCTTGGTGGAGATTTAGAAGGATTTGAAGGAGTCCTTAAATTTGCAAGAAAAGAAATTGAAAGTCAGGATAAAGACAAAGCTGTCTATCTTATTGGGACTCAGCTGGAACTTGCTTCTTCTTTTGAAGTTATTCCTGAATCACTTTTAGCCGGATATTTTTTAAGGCCATTTAATGTTTCTGACATCATTTCAAAATTAAATTCTATTACAGATGAAAATAATTCTGGCAGCAAAAAAAATATGAAAAAAATTCTTGTTGTGGATGATGATCCTCTTACTTTAAGGACAATAAATAAATGGTTGAACAAAAAGTATGAAGTTTACATGGCAAATTCTGGTCAAAATGCAATAAATCTTTTAAAGCAAAAAATTGTGGATTTAATTCTTTTGGATTACGAAATGCCTGATTTGTCTGGCTCTGAAGTTTTTGAAATGATAAAGTCTGATTCTAACCTTGCAAGCGTCCCTATTATTTTTCTTACTTCCAAGAGTGAAAAAAATACTGTCATGAAACTGCTTTCCCTTAAACCGGAAAAATATCTTTTAAAAACTTTGCCTCCTGAAGAACTTGTTGGTAGCATTGATAATTTCTTTAAGGGAAAATAATTCTTTAAGGGGTTGCCACAAAGCTCATATATAAAAGCTTTTGTTTTTCGGGCGACCCCAAATTGAAAATTATTTCATGACTTCATCCGGACTGATTCTGTAAACAGAAGAACAATTGTTGCACTTAACTTCTAGCACTTCACCTTTACTTTTTATGTCTTTAAGGTCAGCGGCTGGGAGCGTTTTCATATAATTGATAAATGCTTCTTTTGAACACGGACAATTCCATTGAATGTCGCGGTGCAAGGCAATGACAGGATTCAATTTTGAAAAAAGATGCTGAATTAATTCCTGACCGGTCAATCCCTGGCTAAACCAAGTGCCAAGTGACGGCGCATTTTTAAAAGTTTCTTCCAGTTGAACAATCACTTCTTCATCGGCATTCTTGTCTGCGCTGGTGTCTACTTCGGCACCTTTCTTTTTTTGTCCTTCAAAGTGGCCGCCTGTTTCTGGCATAACTTGAACAAAAATTCCACCGGCACCAATCACGCGTCCCAATTTGTCCATTTGAATGGATGTGGTAAATGCTGATTTGATTTGCTCACTTTTGTCAAAGTAAAAAACTAAATCGTCAGCAATATTGCCTGTTGTGTTTACAGAAGAAGATTGTGGTAATTTATCATCCGGATGTATGCTTTGGATGGACATATATCCTTCGCCGCCAAGAAAAGGTTTCATATCCCAATTTTCAAGTGGTTTTTTAATCGGAATTACATCTGTCAATAAAAAGCCTCTGACCCAGCCACGGCTGTCTGCTTCAACATTAAAACCTTTTGCCGGAGAATCTGGCACATCATATCTCCAGTTGATGTGTTCCATGCCTTTCATTTTTGCAGGAATCATAAGAGCTCCGCAAAGGCAAGCCTGACCTAAAATGTATGTTTCAAGAATTCCTGTCTTGTGTTGAGCGCGCATCGTGTTTACAAAATGCGTGCCTGCGAAAACTGCGCCACGTACTCTGCCGTTGCCCATTGTAAAAACAATCATGTCGTCTTTTGGAAGTTTTTCAAGATATTCTGATAATTCTTTGTCTTCAATTTTTGCTTTAATCATTCTTCAAATATACTGATTTTATTTATTTTGTAAAATAAGGCTGATTGGCGAAAGGAGGACTTGTTTTTAGGGGCAGCTTTAGTTTGCGAAAGAGCTAGTTGTTTCGAAAAGTGGTCTTGGTTTACGAGAGAAGTGTTTGTTTTATGAAGCAGCAACTGATTTAGGAAAGCAGTATTTGTTTGTGAAAGTAGCATTTGTTTCGTAAACAAGGCCTCATGTTATAAAAGAAATATCTCTTTCGTACCCCAGCTCATTTTACAAAATCAACATTCATAAAATCCAGTTCCTTAATCATCCATAACTGTACGACCGCCCCATTCTTTGGAATGTTGATTTTCATGCGCAAGGGTTGCATCAAAATCTGCCAGAGGAGAACAATTTTCTTCTATTTGTAGAGCAGTTGTGTGAAGGCGTTTTATGCAATCACTTTTGTCTTTGTAGCCCAGCTTACTTTTTTCAATTGCGTCTCCCAAAATGCGGATGCTTTCATCATAAATTTTTAATGGTACCGGGAAAGGGTGGCCGTCTTTTCCTCCATGGGCAAAACTGAACCTAGCAGGATCTTTAAAGCGGCTTGGAGTGCCGTGAATCACTTCACTTACGAGAGTCAGCGACTGAAGGGTACGGGGCCCCAGTCCTGGCGTAAGAAGCAATTCTTCAAAATTCTCTGGGCCATTTTCATAAGCGCTTGCCAAAACTCCACCTAATCTTTTTAAATCCACATCCTGCGCTAACACTTCGTGATGCTGCGGCATAACACAATTGCGGCTGCCATCTTCAAAAATAATTTCCATTCTGTCATCATTTTTTTCTTTTTTTACAAGAGCATGATTTTCATCCTGAAAAAGTTCCAGCTGAAGTTTTTCTTCCTTAGAAAAATCTGGGCCTCCTGAATTTTTAATTTCGGAAATTTCTTTTATAAGGGATTCTGGCTTTTCACGGCTCAGAGTTAAAATTGAATTTCTGGTTTTATTAGCCCCTGTGTCTGTAAGATTTAAAATCATTCCCTGATTTTCACCGGTAATCCCAGAATGAGGTTCTTCTACAAAAGATTTTAAATCGGCAGAGCACCAGTGATAGCGGCGGGCCGTTTTTGTCTGGACATTCATTCCCTGTTGAACAATGGCCCATTTTCCATCTTTACTCAAAATAAAATTGTGCTGATAAAGATTAAATCCATCTTGAACTGCCGTATTGTCAATTTTTGCAGCAAGACGGCTGCTCCTAACTAATGCGTCTCCGTCAAGGCCTGTCGCATCTGCAAGATAAAGAAGTTCCTCTGGAGTGCGCCTTGAATATTTTCCACGCCCTCCGCAAATACAAAGGCCTAATTCCCTTGCCCTTGAATTAATGCCTCTTTTAAGAGCATACATAACGCTGGTTGTAATTCCACTTGAATGCCAGTCCATTCCTAAAACTGCACCCAAAGACTGAAACCACAAAGGGTCACTCAGACGGCGCAGCACTTCATCCCGCCCGTAAGTTATTAAAAGAGTTTCTATTATTTCTATTCCCAAATCGCGCATTCTGTCTGCAAGCCACTTTGGTACAGTTCCGTGGTGCAAAGGTAAATCCGCATGTCCGTTTCGTCTAATCATTTTTTTGCTGATTTCAGTTTAATCGACTTTTGATCTCGCTGTAATCACTATAATCAAATTTTAATAAGTTTACAAAGCTATTTAAATTACATATAATCCCTAGCCGAAAAAAGAAGATTGTTTTTTTAAGAAAATCCTGCATCTCTTCTTTTTACTTTAATTGTTCTGGAGGACAGAATGAAAAAATTATTTAAGTGCGCTGCAATTGCTCTTACAGCGGCAGCAGTTTTTGGCCTTGCTTCATGCGGTGGCAAAAAAGACAAAACTTCAACAGCTGGTAACAATGCTTTAAATGTTATGATTGAAGTTGAAGTTCAGTCACTTGATCCACAGCAGGCAACAGATGGTACTTCATTCGAAGTAATTGCAAACTTTACAGACGGTCTTAAGCAAATGGCTGCTGACGGTTCTACAATCAACGCTCTTTGTGCAGAAGAAACTGTTTCTGAAGACGGACTTACATACACATTTAAAATCCGTGACGATGCATACTGGTCAAACGGTGACCCTGTAACAGCAGATGACTTTGTTTTTGGATGGCAGCGTGCAGTTGATCCAGCAGTAGCTTCAGAATATTCTTACATGCTCAGCGATATTGGTCAGGTAAAAAATGCAGCTGAAATTATTGCAAATGAACTTCCAGTTACAGATTTGGGAATCAAAGCAATTGATGACAAAACACTCGAAGTTAATCTTGTAGTTCCAGTTTCTTTCTTTGACAAGATTCTTTACTTCCCAACATTCTATCCTGTAAACCGCACATTCTATGAATCAGTTGGTGACACTTATGGAACAAGTGCAGAAACAGTTCTTTCTAACGGTGCATTCATTCTTACAGATTATGAACCAGCTGCAGTAAGCTTTAAGTTTGTAAAAAATCCTAACTACTATAATGCAGACCAAATTAAGATTGACGGTTTGAACTATCAGGTTCTTAAGGATTCACAGCAGGCTCTTATGGCTTACCAGAACGGCACTTTGGACATCGTAAAATTGTCTGGTGATCAGGTAGATCAAGTTAGTGAAGACCCAGAATTTATTTCTGTTGGTGCAGGTTACCTTTGGTACATTTCTCCAATGATTAGGGATGTTGCTGATTTGGCAAACTTGAACCTTCGCAAGGCAATTTCTTTTGCCCTCGATCGTGACTCTATTGTAAAGAATGTTGTAAAAGACGGTTCGTGGTCTGCATACACAGGTGTTCCTTCTGATTTCGCTTTCTCTGATGAAGGTGAAGACTTTGTTCAGGCTATCCCAGAATATCCTGAACTTTGCCGCTCAGACAAAGAAGCAGCTCTTGCTTACTACGAAACAGCAAAGGCTGAATTGGGCAAAGACAGCTTTACATTCGAAATGATTGTTGATGACACAACAGTACAGCAGAATGTGGCTGCCGTTATCAAGGAACAGCTTGAAAGCACACTTCCTGGTCTTACAATCAACCTTCGCGTTGAACCAAAGAAGCAGCGTGTTCAGGATATGCAGGACGGAACATTTGAACTTTGTCTTACAAGATGGGGCCCAGACTATGCTGATCCAATGACATATCTTGGAATGTGGTATACAAACAACTCTAACAACTACGGTTTCTGGAGCAATGCAAAGTACGATGAACTTCTTGACCTTTGCGTAACAGGTGAATATTCACAAAAACCTGCAGAAAGATGGGCAACACTCAAGGATGCTTCACAGATTGTTTTGGAAGATGCAGTTATCTTCCCAGTTTACCAGCAGGCAGATGCTTGTATGGTTAAGAGCAATGTTAAGGGAATTGAATTCCACGCTGTTGCTTTAAACCGCGTATTCAAGAATGTTACAAAGGAGTAATTTTTTAGAGGATTTTTAATTGATTTTGGAAAATGGAAGATGTAAGAAAAATCATTTCATAAAATCAAAATAAAATTAAAATCCATAAAAATTATTTATAACATCTAAAAAAAAATGGTCGTAAACCTAGCATTACGGCCATTTTTTATTTATAATTTTTGCGATATTTTTTTAAGGGATTGGTCAAGCAAGTGAAAAAATACATTCTTAAAAGACTTTTAATTTCTGTATTTACACTTTTGGTAATTACACTCGTTCTTTTTATTTTGCTGCAGCTTATGCCAGGTTCACCTTTCAATGATGAAAAACTGTCCGCTGAACAAAAAGCTGCTTTGTATGCAAAATATGGTCTGGACAAACCAGTTGTTGTTCAGTTTTTCAAATATCTGGGAAATATTATGAAAGGTGATTTTGGTGTCAGCTATAACATCAGCAAAAATACACCAATTTCAAATCTTATTTCTCAGCGTCTTCCTATCAGTATAAGAATTGGAGGACAGGCTGTTTTGCTAGGTGCCCTTGTCGGTTTAATTTTAGGAATTATTGCAGCCGTTTGGTCAAACACTTTCTGGGATAGGCTGGCCACAGTTATTTCCGTTTTGGGTGTTTCCATTCCAAGTTATGTTTTTGCCCTTGCCCTAAGTTATACATTCGGATTTAAGTTAAAAATTTTCCCAATGCTTTACACAAAAGATGCCGCCTTTTTTTCATCCGTCTTACCCAGCATTTCCTTAAGCATGTTCACCATGGCTTCCATAGCACGTTTTACAAGAACGGAAATGCTTGAAGCTTTAGGTTCCGAATATATTCAGTTGGCAGAAAGCAAAGGAATTTACGGCTTTCGCCTGATTAGAAAACACGCTCTTCGTAACACATTAATTCCAATCATCACAGTTTTGGCCCCCCTTATTGTTGACCTTATAACTGGTTCTTTGGTTGTAGAAAAAATCTTTGCCATTCCAGGCGTTGGTTCTCTTTTGGTAACCGCAATTCAATCTAATGACTACAATGTTGTAATTGCACTCAGTTTTATTTACAGCGCACTTTACATAGGCATCATGCTGCTTGTTGATATTCTTTACGGAATTATAGATCCACGCATCAGACTTTCGGAGGCCGTTCATGAATAAGAAAAATATAAAAGCCACAGTCGCTGAAGCTGCAGAAAAAGAAGCAGGTTTTTACGAAAATGACTTTCAACTGAAAACAGATACATCTTCAACTCAAATTGATACAAACTTTTCTTCACTTTCCTATTGGACAGAAGTAAGAAAACGCTTTTTTGCAAACAAAGGCGCCGTCATTGCAGGAATAATTATTCTTGTTATAGTGTTTTTTGCTTTTGCTGGACCTAACATGAACAGCTATACTTATTCCTCACAAAATCTGGAACAAAAAAACTTTGCACCCCGCATCCCTGGAGCAAAATTCATTTTTAACGGAAACGAAAGAATGAAAACTACAACTGGGACAAAAATCGTAAACCTTTACGAAAAAAATAATGCGACAGATGTTTACTACTGGTTTGGTTCCGATGTACTTGGCCGTGATATTTGGACACGTACATGGATGGGAACAAGAGTTTCTTTATACATTTCAATTATTGCAGTTTTAATCGACATGATTATTGGAATGAGTTACGGTTTAATTTCCGGTTACTTCGGAGGTATTGTTGATTCCACCATGTGTCGTATTGCAGAAATAATAAATGGCATTCCGCGGCTTGTAATCGTAACGCTTCTTATGCTGGTTTTAAAACCAGGAATTGCTACAATCATTTTTGCGCTGATGATAACTGAATGGATTAGCATGGCCCGAATAGCCCGAGCAGAAATGCTGAATCTAAAAGAGAGGGAATTTGTTTTGGCCAGCCGCACTTTGGGAGCAAGAAATTTTTCTATTATCTTCCGTGAAATCCTTCCAAACATTATTGGACAGATTATTACGCAGACAATGTTTTCCATTCCAACAGCTATTTTTACAGAAGCATTTTTGTCTTTTGTAGGACTTGGAATTCCTGTGCCTCAGTGTTCACTTGGTTCCCTTATTTCGGATGCCTTTAACAGTTTTACAACTCATCCTTATCAAATTCTTCCACCAATTCTTGTGCTTGCACTTTTGATGTTGAGCTTTAACTTATTGGCTGACGGTTTACGAGAAGCCTTAGACCCTAAACTGAAGGAGGCTTAATCATGTCAGGCGAAGAAAATAAAATCATTACAGTAAAAGATTTATCCATCTCCTTTAAAACAAGTGCTGGTCTTGTAAACGCAATCCGCGGTGTTAACCTTGATTTAACGCGCGGACAAACACTTGCGATTGTAGGCGAATCTGGTTCAGGAAAATCTGTTACAACAAAAGCAATAATGGGAATCCTTGCAAAAAATGCGATTGTCAACAGTGGGAAAATCACTTACAACTGTCTTGAAGCAGACAATGTAACTCATAAAGAATATGACATCCTTAGTATGACAGAAAAACAAATCCGCCGGCAAATCAATGGAAAAAATATAGCAATGATTTTCCAGGATCCAATGACTTCTCTTGATCCTACAATGAATATTGGAAATCAAATAATGGAAGGAATGATATATCACTATCATACTCCAAAAAAAATTGCTTACCAAAAGTCGCTTGAACTTCTAGATGAAGTTGGAATTGTTGACGCAAAAAATCGAATGAAAAATTATCCTCACCAGTTGTCTGGAGGAATGAGACAGCGCATTGTTATTGCAATAGCTCTTGCCTGTGATCCTGAACTTTTAATTTGTGACGAACCAACAACAGCTCTTGATGTAACAATTCAGGCAAAAATAATCGACTTGATTAAAAAAATTCAAAAGGAAAGAAATTTAAGCGTTATTTTTATTACTCACAATCTTGGTGTTGTTGCAAAAGTTGCGGATTATATCAACGTTATGTATGCAGGAAAAATTGTAGAAAAAGGAACATCGGATGAAATCTTTTTTGATCCGCGCCATCCTTACACGTGGGGACTCCTTTCTGCCATGCCAGACTTGAATACAAAAAACACCCGCCTCTATACCATTCCAGGCTCTCCTCCAAATTTGCTGCAC
>CAVCWN010000044.1:0-8366 GCA_963605975.1 Desulfovibrionaceae bacterium
TGAAGGAACAGTCCCGGATTTTGATGGGACATTTGCGTCTGTAGGAACAGGTCAGATTTTTGAAAGGACACTTGCGCTTGAAGGAAGCGCCCCCCAGACAGTAAAGGCTGCTGGCAAAGATCAAGACATCACATTTGAAAATTCACAAAACAATTTTTTCTGGAATAAGGCGACTGTCTGGGATTACACCTTTTCTTTAGCAGAAGTTCTTGCCATAAACACTTTCGTAAAAGAATTTGCTATAATCGCTTTGGGACAGGACTGGATAGAAACATCCAGGCAAACTGTAAAAACAAGTCTTACCAGTCCCTGGATTTGGGACAATTCTTCATTCAGAAAAAATCAAATTTTCCATGCCTATTTTGGAAACATGTACTTCACCAGCGCAAGAAGCAACGGCATGGGATTTTTACAGTCACTTCTTTTTACCGGAGCTGGTTCATTTTGCTGGGAAACTTTTCAGGAAGCAGGAAACATTTCGCTAAACGATTTTCTTACAACCACTTTCGCAGGCGCAGTTCTTGGTGAACAATTATTCCGCTTGTCTCAGGCAGCTTACTCTTTAAACAAACCACTCTCTTTTCTTATAAGCCCCGTCGCTTTTTTTAACAATGCGGTCAGGCAAAAAAATTACCAAGACACTTCATCTGACATTTACAGCATGGATTTTTGTTTGGGGGCAGGCAGTCTTTTTTCTAGAAATCAAAGTCTGAAAAATTTAAATAGCGAAAGTCAATCTTTTCAAAAAGACGAAGTCAATGCTTTTGCGGATTTTAGCCTGGACATCATTTACAAAAACCCTTTTGGTCACACTTCAAAAGAACTTATGGATCAATTTGAAACTTACATTTCTCTGTCAAAAGATTTTTCTGGATATAATTTTAAAGCGAATTTTGATTCCACAATTTTTTCTGTAGCCACAGGTGACGGAATAAAAAAAGACGGAACGCTCGGCATTTCCTACAACTATGACATTACATACGCTTCGCGCTACTGGCTTTCAAAAAATTCGGCAGGAATATTTTTTAGGGAAAAAATCAATTTGCCAAAATCAAATTTTGCCTGGGGTCTTGAAGGTGATTTTATTTTTCTTGGAGTAACAGATAATAATTTAGAGACAAATGAAAATCTTCTTAAACCAAAAACTTACACTTACACGAACGGCCCAGAATTAAAATTTTTTGCCACTTACCAAAATGAAGTCGCCGGAGATTTTTCTTTAAAAGCTGACGTCTTTTATCTTTTTTCTTATTCTGAATCAGGACAAACTCTTTTGCCGGACGGAAACTTTTTTGTCTTAGAAGCAGCTGCTTCTTACAGTCATAAAATTTTTTCAAATTTCAGTTTAGGACTTTCGCTTGAATATTTTACAAAAATACAGACTGCTTCAAAAAATACAAATTCCTCTTTAAATGAAAATGAATTTTCTGTAAGCGCCTTTGCAAAATATTCACTGTAAAAAAAATTAAAACAAAAAAAAGCTGCACGTCAAAAAATGGCGGCAGCTATTTTTATTCGCTTTTCTTACAAATTACATTCTAAGCCAGTTCCAGTGGATGTTAAAGAAAAGATTTTTGTATTCATATTTCTTTGTATCAAAATCGTAAGAACATGCTAGCCCCACATCAATGGAATTTCTTCCGTTTTCTAAAAGGACAAGTGTGTAGTTTGTAATCAACTCTTTTTCAAAGGCAGCATTAAAGAATGTTCCATTGTCCGGAGTTTCTCCATGAAGGCTGGAAGTTCCAAAATTAATCATGGCTTCTTCCGTAATCCTGAATCCTCCAAAATTCAAACCAACTTCTGCGACAAGGTGTCCAGGGTAAAGTGAATTTGTTTTTTCGCCGCCAAAAGTTACATTCGTAAATGATGGCGTTATTGTAGAAAGAGAACAATCCTGATAGCGGCCCTTCAATCCATAGAAAACATTAAACATACCATGCTGAACTTTTGCAGAATACAAGGCTTCCACTCCAGGATAAATTTTATTGTAAATGGAATTCCATGAAGCAAGTAAGTAAGCAGACATGTTTCTTTTTGAAGAAGTTTCATCTGTGTAATTAGCAAAACTTGCATCAAGCCCCAGCTGGGCATTTGCACCATAGATGTAAGAACTTACACCAGAAGATTGGTCTGGAAAAGCAGAAAAATCTACACTTGCGTAACGAAGGGCTTCAACACCACTTTCTGCAACAAGAGAAATGTCATAAGCCCATGAAGAAAATCCTCTTTTATAAAGTGGCAAAGTGTAAGCCAAGAGAGCCTGGTTACTTTCACAAAAGATGGAAGATTTTTTTCCAACGCTTCTTAGGACAGAAAAATCCAAAAGGCCTGTTCTTACAGGAACTTCCGCAAAAAATAATCCGGAAAAATTCTTCATAGCCGGGAAGTAATAAAGGCCTGATAGGATAAATCCCGAATTAGGGGACTGCCTTGAAGTGTATGCGAAAAAGTTATATCCAAATCCAAAGTAAGTGGAATTTGAAATTCCATCTGCAAAGGCAATGAATGGAAAATACAAAACTGGCTTTACTTCTGTATGGAAAGCCTTTTCATCCTGCAAAGTCGTAATGACTTCTGTGTAAGCAGAAACTTTTCCGTTTTCAAAAGTAGCTGCAAGTTTTTTTTCGTCACCGTCAAAATCTTCAGGCATTCCATATTTGTACCAGGCAGAACGTTTTTCAAGTTCATCTGATGGACCTTCATTAAAGGGATTAAAGTCTGGATAGTCTTCTTCGTGTTTTGCAAAAGACATCATTTGTCCGGCCTTAAAAGGACCTTCAAAATCCGGAACTTTTTTCCATTCACTGGCAGGCTTGATTTTTAAAACGTATCCTGTAGAAGAATATGAAGAATAAAGAATTCCGTCTTTTGTTGTGTAGGCCCACAAGGCACCAACAGGATCTGAAAGAACCACTTCTGCTTTTTTCGAAACTTCATTGTACTGGTAAACTTCAAGGCGGCCCCTGTTGTTAGAAGTGAATGTCAAAGTCCCATCCGAATTCCAAGAAGGATATGCAGGATCAAAAATTTCTTTTTCGTTATTAAAGACGCTTTGCACTTTCATCGTTGCCACATCAAGCACTTGAAGGACTGCCCTTTCACCAGTCAAAGACAAAAATGCAATTTTGCTTCCGTCAGCATTTACTGCAGGTTGTGCGATGCAATTTTTTTCATCCTCATACAAAGAAGAAATTTCTCCCGTCTTAGTGTCAACTTTTACAAGCACGCTTTTAAGTCCCACTTGCTTTAATGCAACCAGCAGACTACCATCGCGGCTAACACTTGGCTGGAAAAGAGAAATGTCTTCAGTCAACTGTCTAAGACCATCTTTTTCATTCCAGACAAAAAGCGGATACTCTATAGCAAAGCCTGGTGCCCTGTCATAAAAATATTTTGGCTGAACAGAATAAACATTCAGATTTTTGTCTGCAGTCATAGCAAACTCGTCAGGGAATTCTCCGGAAAACAAAAGTGTTTCTTTGACATTTACGTCATCATTTTTTTTGTCAGATTCTTTTTCCTGACCTTCGACATTTTCTGCGTCAACACTTTCTGTGTCACCGCTATTTTTTTTGTCAGAAGAAATTTTATTCTTTTTTAAAGCAGCCACCTCTGTGTAAGAAAGGCAGCCATCTTTTGCATTCGGCCTGAAGTGAATTACAGAAGCAGTTCCATTTTCACTCTTTAGTAAAACCATGGAAGAATCATCAAGAACAAGTGCAGGCGTATAGTAATTATGCCATTCCTCTCTTGGACTGATAATTTTTCCTTCCGGGATGGAACGTTCCTTACTGTAGATTTTTGAAAGGGCTGCCCTGCTTTCAAGATAAATGTCCTGGGCACTTTTTCCTGTCACATTTTTTACGGATTCTTCCCAATCAAAAGTTCTGTTTCTTTCAATATCGGCAAGTGCTTCTATGCCCCAGCGGTCAGCAATTGATCTCATAATCATGTAGCCCATTATGTATGCAGGACCAGCCGGCGGTTCTTCCCCGGTAGAAATTTCATCATAGGAAATAAATCCATTATCAATTGTTGAAGCTTTAAACTTAAGTTCAAAATAAGGAGACCGGCCTCTGCCACCATCAGTCAATTCACTTTCCAAAACAGTTGCCAGACCTTCGATAGCCCAAGTTGGTACTGATGAAAAATTTAGAGAGCGGGAAAAATCACCAAAAAGTTTTGCTCCAACATAAGGCTTTGATTCAAAAACAATATTTGCTTCGTGAACCAGTTCATGGGTAAAGAAAAGTTTTTGCCAGTTATCGCGAAAACCAAAATCTGGAGTAAGAACCGGTGAGTTAAACATTTTAATTTCCGGCGGCACAATGTAAGTAAAGGCATTTACAGTATTTGTTCTTGCAGTAATGTAAATGTCAATTTTGTCTTTTGGAACAGAATAAATGTTTGCGATTTTGTTCCATGCTTCATCTGCATACAAGGCATAATTTTCTGCAGCTTCACGGCCTTCTTCTTCAAAAATAAATCTGAAGTGCCTAGTCTGGGCCTGTTTAAAACCTGTAAACTTTGCAGATGACTGCTGGCCAAAAAGATTTGCTGTTATTAAAAACAGAAAAACAAGGGGGAGTATTTTTTTCATAAGATCTCTCCTTTTACATAAACTTTTTTTTAGTCTGATTTTTTTACAGACATTTTGAAATAAAAAAAATTCGCAACGCAAATTCGGGAGCCTCTAAAAAATTCAATTTTTAAAAAGCCACTTACCTTACTGAACGAACGACCCTGAATCCCAAAAAGCGTCCTTTGTTTGAAGGATTTCCAGACGCCCTTGAAGCAACACGGCAAACCACTGGTACTTCATCATAAGAGCCTCCCCTAAAGCAGCGTAGGCTGCCGTTTGCAGGACCAGTCGGATCCCAGCTAGGGGAATTAGAATAATATTCTTCGTCAAAAATATCCCAGACCCATTCGTAAACATTTCCGCTCATGTCATAAATGCCCAGAGCATTTGCCCTTTTACTTGCAACCGCCCGCGTCTTTACAGAAGAATTTGTAAGGTACCAGCAAACAATATTTATGTTTGAAGAACCAGAGTAAGCGTATCCAGAATTGCGCGGTCCTTCAACAGCAGCGTATTCCCATTCAGCTTCAGTGGGCAGGCGGTAACCATCCGCATAAAAATCACAGTAAACCGTAGCAGGCATTCCACGTCCCTGGTGAATTTTATAATTCCAGTCATCCGGATTTGTAGAGTCCAAAACTTTGTAGCATGGAGTCAGCCCTGCATAAATGCTCAAGCGGTTACAAAAAACAACTGCATCAAACCAGCTGACACTTTCCACAGGTTTTTTGTCATCAACAAAATAGGAAGGATTTTCGCCCATGACTTGACTGTAAAGTTCCTGGGTTACTTCTGTAGTCATCATCAAAAAAGTAGAAATGTGAATTTTATGAACAGGACTTTCAGACCGCTCCCCTTTAGAAGAGCCCATAGAAAACTGGCCGGCCCTCACGGTTACCATATCAGGCAAAGTAACATTCGTCGGATGAAAATTTTCACTGGCGGAATTTTCTTTTGCCTCATCCGCATCTTGAGCAAAAGCCACAGCCGCAAAAAAAATCATCAGCACAAAAAAATATTTTTTCATTCAAAATTCCTTTTTTTTCATTATAAGGGCTAGGACCTTTTTTGCCAATAGAAAGCCTCTTAGTCTTTTCCTTAGACAACCACACCTTCTTTAGAGACCGCCTTCTTAGAAAAAGATTTTTTCAACTTCCTGTAGAAAAGTATAAAAGCCAAAAGTAAAACTAAAAAAGTTAAAATCCATGACAAAGGATAAGCCGTAAAAATTACCTCTGGCGTATGAAATTTTTCTTTTTGAAAAACAGTCATAATCCAAACAATGCGGGAAAGGCAGGCACCAACCAAAGTAATTATGGTAGGCACAAGCGAATGCCCGATGCCTCGGATGGCAGAAGCAAGAGTGTCCATAATTCCACAAAGAAAATAACTACCACAGACAATCCTTAACCTGACAAAAGCCGCATCTATAACCTGGGCATCTTTTGAATAAAAAGAAAGCAGCTGCTTACCAAAAAGCACCACCAGGTTACCAAAAAGAAGACCTGTAACAGCCGCAGTCAATTCCGCAGTAACGGTACTCTTTTTTATGCGGTCTATTTTTCCTGCCCCGTAGTTCTGACTGACAAAAGTTAAAGCTCCCTGGGCAAAACCATTCATAGAAGTCCAGACAAAACCTTCCACGCTGCTAGAAGCAGAAGATCCTGCAATTTCAACATCACCAAAAGTATTTATTGCAGACTGAATAATCACATTCGAAAAACTAAAAAGAATGCCCTGAAGACCAGCCGGAATTCCCACATTCAAAATTTTAAAAAGAACTTTTCTGTCAATTGCAAGTTTTTTTAATTCCAGCTTAAAGTCGCCCTTTTCCTTCATTAAAAAATAAATAACAGCTGCAGCCGCAAAAACCTGTGAAATAACCGTAGCAAAAGCAACACCTGCAACACTCATTTTAAAAACAATTACAAAAACCAAATTCAAAATAAAATTTATAATTCCTGCAATCAGCAAAATAAAAAGTGGCCGCATGGTGTCACCCTTTGCCCTCAAAATGGCAGCACCAAAATTGTAAATCATAGTTGCCGTAATTCCGCCAAAATAAATTTTCAAATAAAGGGCAGACAAATCAATTACATTTTCAGGAGACTTCATCCACACCAGAAAATTGCGTGTAAAACAAAGTCCCACCACAGTTAAAATCGCACCAGAAATCAAACTGAGCAAAATGGAAGTATGAACAGTTTTTTTTATCAATTCATTTTTGCCGGCCCCGTAGTAAGTGGCAGCCGCAACATTTGCTCCAACAGAAAGACCTGTAAAAATATTCACCAAAAGGTTTATCAGGGAAGAAGTAGACCCTACAGCCGCCAGCGCTTCCTTACCAACAAACTGACCCACAACAATCACATCAGCCGCATTAAAAAGCAGCTGCAAAATAGAAGAAAGAATAAGCGGAATGGAAAAAGCCAAAAGCTTTGGGAGGACAGGACCACTTGTCATGTCAATTTCGTGAGACTTACTTATCATGCTAACCCCCTAAAATTCATTCTATCAATTAAAAAAAAAATTTGGAAGATTTTTACCCTTTTCATTTTTCAGATTTTATTTTTCGATTTGCAACTTTTCTTTTCACCCGCACTGTTTTCAATTTACGCCTTTCCTTTTCACATACCGCAGTCTGTTTTCAATTTACGCCTTTCCTTAACAGTCAACTTTTATTTTTCAATTTACGCATTTCCTTGACAGCCAACTTTTATTTTTCAATTTACGCCTTTCCTTGACAGCCAACTTTTATTTTTCAATTTACACCTTTCCTTAACAGCCAAGTGTTTTCACTTTTCCACCCTCATTTTTAGACTAGTGATTTTTTTTAACTCACGCTATAATCCAAATCAAAATCCCACAAAAAGGGCATCAAAAAAAATTACGAGGAAAAAAAATGGAATCTTCTATTTTAAAACTGCAAAATGGTTCGGACATCCGCGGCATTGCCATGGACGGAATTGAAGGCGAAAAAATAAATCTTTTCACAGAAAGCGCATTTGTAATCGGCCAGGCCTTTGCCATTTGGTTTTCAAAAAAAAGCGGCAAAGCCTGTGAAGAAATAAACGTCGGTATAGGAATGGATTCGCGCTTAACAGGCCCGGCACTCAGTCAAGCCCTTGCAAAAGGACTCTTAAGCCAAAAAGTAAATGTTACCCTATGCGGCCTTGCAACCACACCAGCCATGTTCATGAGCATAGTTTTTTCCCAAACAAAATTTGATGCTTCCGTTATGATTACAGCCAGCCACCTCCCCTTCAACCGAAACGGAATAAAATTTTTCGACAAAGACGGAGGAGCCGAAAGCCAGGACATCCGAGAAATCCTCCAGACAGCCGAAAAACTTCAAAGCGAAGAAGGCATGGAAAAAATAAAATCCTTAGAAAAAGAAATTTCTTTAGAAGGCATAAAAAATTTTGACTTACTTTCACTTTATGCAGATCATCTAAAAACCGCAATCATAAAAGGCTGCAAAAATGGCGAAAAACCATTAAGCGGATTAAAAATAATCGTAGACGCGGGAAACGGTTCAGGCGGATTTTTTGCAGAAAAAATTCTTTCTCCACTCGGGGCAGACACAAAGGGCAGTCAGTTTTTAAATCCAGACGGTCACTTCCCTAACCACATACCAAATCCCGAAAACAAGGAAGCCATGCTTTCCATCCAAAACGCCACAGTCAAAAACAAGGCAGACTTAGGCCTCATCTTCGACACAGACGTTGACCGCATGTCAGCAGTTTTAAGTGACGGAAGCGAAATAAACCGCGACGCCATC
>CAVCWN010000045.1:0-7448 GCA_963605975.1 Desulfovibrionaceae bacterium
TCGGCGGCAGGATTATTCCTAGTTCTGCTATAATTTCCTGGGCCGTTTCAATTAATGGAGTCTCTAAAAATTGCAATTTTTAGAGACAACTTTGAAAAAGCGACATTTTAAGTCTTTGTATTTCAAAGACTTAAAATTCGAGAGGTATCTCTAAAAAAGCATTGAAAATGATTTTTTAGAGATACCCTTAAATATCCGCATTGCGCTGTATTAATTTTGGTCATACTTAATGGGACTTTTTCGCCTGTTACTTTAGAAACTCTGAAAGGATAAAATAGAGAATGTTATTCGGATAAAGAGAGCAGCAATGCTATGACAAGATTAATTAGCAGGAATTTGAGTATTTTCTGGCGCAATTACGATTATAAATTTAGGGGCTATCCAGTCTCCCCTTCGTTCTTTTTCTTTACACTCAACCAAGAGAAAATCACCAGGGCGGGATGAAAATATAAAATTGCCTTTCTTCATATATTTTTCCAGCAAAGAAGGATAGTCAAAATAGCATTCAAGAGTGATTTTACTTTTGTCAATTACAAAATCGAATGAATAAAGTTCTTTACCAGAAGAAGTAAGCCCTACTACATGTTTTTCATTTAACAGCATGTCACAAATTTTGTCTTCTTCTGTAAGATTAAAACCCTGAATAAGATTTTCAAAATCGTCATAAAAATAAATATAAAAATCAGGATCAAAAGCCTGCTTTTTTAAGTCGTCTATTTTTGAAAAATCCTGTGAATTTTTACAAAAGTTTTTTCCTTTCCATCTAGCGTTAAAGTTACATCTGCAGCGCTGAAATTTAAAAGATACAAGCTGGCATTTTCTGTAAGAAGATTTCTATAAGATATTTCATGTTCCCGAAAGCAAGAGACAAAAATCATTTGACTAAAAAAACATATCAATAGTAATAATGCATTTTTATTTTTTATAGATTTTTTTGATCGCACTTTTATCCCCCTCAGAAATATTCATTACATCATCCTTGTCTATAAGTTTTCCTTTGCTTCCATCTTCATTTTTTATATGATAACGATTAGGGTAATTCATTACAGAGTCATAATCATAAGTTCCAACACCATTAATTATTAAGCGAGCAAACCAGCCAACACTAAAATCACTCCAAAAGAGAAAGAATTATTTTTTCTTCACTTTCATCATCCAAAAAATTTTCATCAATAACAGACCGAGCATTATTGATGCTCAAAAACTGTGAAGACAAAAGTGGATTATTTTCATCTTGTTCTTTTAACAAACAAGAAATTGACTGCTTCATTTCTTCATTACATAATTCCATTGCTTTTATGGAAGCTTTGAAATTGCTTGAATTAAATTCTTCTTCATGAATTGTCGCTATGAAAGTCTAAACTTTAACCAGATTTAGGAAAGCGAAAACTTTAACAGTTTCCTAAACTTTTGCGGTGTTTAAACCTTGAGTACTTGTTTAAACGTCGTAAAGGGCGTTTTTTTTGGCCGGCTCGTTAAGTACTCAAACGAACCGGCTTTTTTTATTGAGGTTTATATGTACGAGTATTTAATGGCAAAAGCAGATGAAGCAACACGAAAAGCACATTTTTATTTTCAACAAAAAGAAATGAATCTTTTCACATTTTATGCAAATGCAGCCCAGGGTTTTAAAGACAAAGCCCTATCTCTCCCCCTTCCTATTAAAAAGTAAAGTATTTGCAACTGACAAATCAAAACAAGGAAATTTTGGAACAGGTTAGCCTGCCAGGTTCGATTCCTGGGTTTCCTTTTAGCTTGGAAAGTGGCCACTAAACAAGCGCATTTTTTTTAGGAGGTTCTTATGGAACAAAATGAACTTAAAGAAATATGTGAACGGTTGTTTGGGAACGTTTACGTAAAAGAAACCGTTCGCTTCTGCGTAACAAAGGCAGAAAAAACGGAAAACGGCTGGTCGCTTGAATTAACAAAAGCGGGTCCCCTAGATGTCGACAAAGACAAGGAAAGTGCGGGCAATGATTAAAAGTAATGAGTTAGAATTGCAGTCTAATCTTACTTTAGGGACTTTGACAAGTAACGCGGAAGCAATCCGCGCCCTAGTCAAAGAAAAGCTCCAGGACTACACGGCTGCAAATTACGCGGGCCGTGTAGATGAAGCAAAGAGTGACCGCGCAATTCTTAATAATGCAGAAAAAAAATTAAATGCAAGGCGTTTGGAACTTGAAAGGGATTATATGGCGCCCTTTAACAAGTTCAAATCAACAGTCAAAGAAATCTGTGATGACATTAAAAAGGCGTCGCAAGGTTTAGACCAGATTGTAAAGGCGGAAGAAGAAAAGGAAAAATCAGAAAAGAAAAATCAGATTTTTGCTTATTGGCAGAAAACTGGCTTTTCACTTTTTGAACTTGAAAAGATTTTTCAATCGTCATGGCTGAATAAAACTTTTAAAATGGCAGATGTTCAAAAAGCAATTGACGAGGCCC
The DNA here is from genome assembly GCA_963605975.1 of Desulfovibrionaceae bacterium. Lineage (GTDB taxonomy): Bacteria > Spirochaetota > Spirochaetia > Treponematales > Treponemataceae > Treponema_D. The sequence continues at coordinate 2,443 of CAVCWN010000045.1, forward strand.
AGCAAAAAACTTTCAACGAATTAAAAATAATTGAAAACTTTCCGGCAGAAGACGTGGGGCTTTTAAAAACTCTTTACCTGGACACTCTGGATTTAAACCAGGCCATGGTAAAAGCGGAAGAATTAAAAGCAAACCGTGACCGCCTGGCGCGTGAAAAAGTTGAGCGTGAAGAAATCGAAAAAAGCAAAGCACTAGAAAATCAAAAAAAGGTTGAAGTTGAAGAAATCAACCGCGATTGCAAAAAAGACGCAAACAAAGGTTTAGTTGCTGCTGCGCTTGAAATTGAAATTGACACGCAAGAAACAGAAAAACAGTTGACGTTTGCCCTTGTTTTACACGGCACACGTGACAAACTCATGCAGGTTCGAAGGTTCATGACAGACAACAGCGTGACCTATGAAAAATTAACAGAAAAAGAAAATGGCATTTATACCAGGGAGCAAAACTAATGACAGACTTAAACAGTGTAATTCTTATTGGCCGTCTTACTCGTGACGTGGAATTAAAATACACACAAAGCGGCCTTGCCGTTGCCAGCGGTTCGCTTGCAGTTAACCGCAGCGCAAAAAATCAAAATGGCACTTATGACAATAAAGGTTCATTTTTTGATTTTGATTTTATGGGAAAAATGGCGGAAAGTTTGTCGCCATATTTATTGAAAGGAAAACAAGTCGGTCTTATTGGCAGATTGCAGCAGGACACATGGACAGACCGCGAAACTGGGGCTAAAAAATCGAAAGTAAAGATTTTTGTTGAAACAGTTCAGTTGCTAGGCGGCCAGTCAAACAACCAGCAGGGCAACCAAGCGGGCGGATACTCAAACGGTGGATACGACGCAAATGGCGGCTATCCTTCTGACGTAGAGTTTTAAGGGGGGCAGAAAATGAAACAAAGTGAAAACATCAGCGCCCTTTCAAAAGCAATTTGTGAAGCCCAGGCGGAATTTGACACCATGCCAAAAGATAGTAAAGGTTATGGTTACAACTACACCAGCCTGGACACAATCACGGCAACAATCCGCCCAATTTTAGCAAAGCATGGCCTGGGGTATGTGCAGCCAATAAGCAGTAATGAAAATGGCGCCTTGTGCATTGTAACACGCGTTTTTAACACCGCGGGGGAGTTTATGGAATGGGAAGCAGCCCTTCCATCTGTTGCAATGGCAAAGACAAACGCTGCCCAGAATCTAGGGGCGGCAATTACTTACATGAGAAGGTACTGCCTTTGCTCATTTTTAGGAATTACATCAGATGAAGACGTTGACGGCAATTTTGAAACATTCCAGAAAATGAAAAATCAAAACGCGCCAGCTGCCCCACGCCAGGCACCACCCCAAAGGCAGCAGCCACAGCCCCCACGCCAGGCGCCACAAAGACAGGCACCAGTGCCAAAAGGCGGAGAGGACACCCCAGAAGAAAGGTCTGAAATCAATAACCTTTTAGGCGCCACCCGTAAAGACGGGACAGGGATTTTTAATCAAAAAGATATTGATGAAATCCCGCGCATGAGGTTAAGGCTGACGGCCATGGAAACAATCAATTATTTGAAAAATCAAATAGCAGCCAGAAGACAGGAAGAAGCTCCGGCAGATGACTTCCAGGACGACCTTTTTTAAATGAAGCCTTGCCCGTATGGGCTGGAATATTGACAGCCGGGAATAGACCGGCAGCAAGAATTTATTTATGCAGCGCCCCCCGTTGGAGACAAGCGCAGCGGATAGAATTGGCAGGCCGGAAAGACGGTCGGGATAATTGGCACTCTGGAAAGACAGAAAATTTTTATAGGGGCGATAAAGCCCCTTACTAAAAAAGGCAGGGCAATATGAAAACAATGGAAAAATGGAAAGTAATAGATTATTACCAAGGCCACGAGTTTAGCGGGAAATACGAGGTTTCCTCTTGGGGCAACGTAAGGGACGTAAAAACAAAAACGCCATTAGCATTTTTTAGCAATAACCGCGGTCATGGTTATTTATGCACAAGGATTCAAGATAAAAAAGGAATTCGGGCCGTTATAAAAATACATCGCCTTGTTGCTTTTTATTTCTTACAAAAAATTGAAGGCAAAGACGAAGTAAACCACAAAGACGGCAATGTAAAAAATAATTCATACACAAATCTTGAATGGGTAACACATACGGAAAATATGGCGCATGCTAAAAAGAACTTTTTACAAAAGGACGGTGAATAATGGCAAAGGCATATTTCCAATATTATGAAACTTTTGAACTCATTGTGCAGAAGTTTAAAACCCCAGAAGAACGCGACGCCATGCGGTCAAAAATCATTAATTATGGATTGTTTGGAATTGAACCAGAAAGCCTTTCTGACAAAGAAGAATTTGTCTGGGACATTATCAAAGATTTAATTGATGAACAGCTTCACCGCCGTGAAGTTTGCACTTCAAATGGCAGTAAAAAAAGTAAAAGCAAAGAAAACATTTGCTTTTCAGAAAAAGCAAACGGAAGCAAAAAAAGTAAAGAAGAAAATTGCTTTTCAGAAAAAGCAAACGAAAGCAAAGAAAATATTTGCTTTTCAGAAAAAGCAAACGGAAGCGAAGAAAATATTTGCTCTGCTGAATTGAATAGAAATGAAATGGATTGGAATGAAATGAAAAGAAATGAAGTGAAAGAGAATGAGCGGGACGAGCCCGCCTCACACACTTCAAAAAAATTTCAAAAACCGACCGTTGAAGAAGTAAAAGCTTACTGTGACGAAAGACAAAACGGTATTAATCCAGAACATTTTGTTGATTTTTACGAAAGCAAAGGCTGGCGTGTGGGGAATCAGCCCATGAAAGACTGGAAAGCGTCTGTTCGAACCTGGGAGCAAAAATCACAAACACCAGCGCATAGTAATTCATATCTGCCTAGCGACAGGCTAACACTTTGAAATTAAAGGGAGTGGAAAAAAAATGATTAAGATATGCGACAGACACGGCCCATACGAAACGCAAGAAGTGGTAATTCTAGGCATGCACTTTGAAATCAACTGCCCGCAATGTGAACTTGAAAAGGCAGAAAAGGAAAGCAAGGAAAATGCCCTTATTGCAGCTCGTAACCTGCAGGCAGATTTTTTAAGGCGCGGAATTGAAGAAGAATATTTTTCTGCCAGCCTCGAAAAATATATTGCAGAAAACGAAAGCGAAAGGAAGGCACTGGAAGCCGTAAAAGAATTGGAAAGCGGGGAAATTTCAAAGCTTCTTTTGCTTGGAAGTAATGGCGTAGGAAAGACTTTTTTAAGTTGCGCCCTTGCCATTAAGTTACACGGTGTACGTCTTACCATGTACGAGCTTAGCGCAAAAATCCGCGCAGGATTTAATCGCGGGGAATGTGAGTTAGATTTTTTAAACTCGCTTTTAGATTTTCCTTTGATTGTCTTAGACGAAATTGGAAGAACTAAAGGCAGCGAGGCCGAAAAAAACTGGCTTAGTTATTTAATCGACAAGGCGCACACAAGAAAAATTAAATTGCTTTTAATTTCAAACCGGCATTTAGCAAAAAGCCTGCCGGCAGACAGAAAAGGCGAAGCAATCGAAAACTTTTTTGACAATGACGTTATAAGTCGATTAAGACAAGATTCTAAAATCGTGGAGGTTATAGGACGTGACAGACGGGCTCCAGCTGTGGCTCTTTGATTTAGAAGAGTTAAACGCTAGGAGTACGAGCGGAAAGGAAAAAGTAAAAGAAAAGGAAGCGGAAAAGCCTGCGCGCGCCATACCGCATTTTGAAAATCCAAAAACTGACAATCAAAGACTTTTGGAATTTCAATATAGATTTAAGAATGGGGATAAAAGCGCATTAGATAAACTTTATACCCTGGGCTGTTCAGTCGCCCTTAAATTTATAAACAAAAAGGCGGAAAGTAATATTCATATCCGGCATTTAAGTGAGGAAGAGAGACAGGAAAAAGCACACCGCGCTTCCAGTTACATAATTGAGCGTTATCTTAAACGCCCAGATTTTTATATATATAAAAATTATCCAGGTTATTTATATCTGAGGGTAATTTTTGAACTTTACCACCAGCGCAAAGTTGACAAGATTGTTGACTTTGTGGACTTCAAAGATTTTGAAAATTACGAGTGGGAAGAAAATGAACAGGAGGACTTCTAAAATGATTAAAACAATCGAACTAAACAAAATTAAAATTCTTAAAAACATACGCCTGGACGTTGACGAAGATTTGTCGCGCTTGGCGAAAGACATTGAAGAAAAGGGGCTTTTAAATCCGCTGACAGTAAGGCAAAACGAAAACGGCAAATATGAACTTATTGCAGGTCACCGCCGCTATAAAGCGCTGACTATTGCCGGATTTAAGGAAGCAGAATGTAACGTAATAGACAGCGACCTGGACGCAACCCTTGTAATGGTTGCAGAAAACGTGCAGCGAAAACAAATGAGCGCCTGGGAATTATATGACATTACGGAAAAATTAAAACAAGAACTCCATTTAACAAATAAAGCAATTGGTGATTTATTGCACATGAATGAAAGGCAAATCGCTAACATCAGAAATAGCGTCTCCCTGGCAGAAAGAACTTTTACAGATGAAGAAATAAAAGGAATGCAGGAAAAAAAGACAACAGCGAACCAGATTGTTGCAAAAGTAAAAAAAATAAAAAACGGCCAGGAACTTTTTTTGACTGGCAACGGATTAACAATAAAAAGTGCAGGCCATACTTACAGAGTGACCTGTGGCAACAACAAAGCAGAAAATGATTTTCTGGAGTTTGTCAAAAAATACATAGGGGGCAAAAAATGATTGATTTATTTGGTTGGATTGACGCCTTCATATCGTCAGACGGCTGGTACTGTTTTTTATACAGCGTTGCCCTTTTGATAGTCGGCGTGTTCATTGGTATATGTGTAAATATTTGGTGGGGTGGAAAATGAGTGAAGCACAAAAAGAATTAATCAGCATGTGGGCAATCGAATATTTTGGTTGCTGCATAAGTTATGACGAATGCGAAAAGTGGGCTAAAGGCTTACTTGAAGTAATTGAAAA
>CAVCWN010000046.1:0-3547 GCA_963605975.1 Desulfovibrionaceae bacterium
GTATATTGCAGAGGTTTTGGGCGGGGATTGTAAAAAGGGTGCTCCTTTGCCGGATGTGGCATGGACTTTGGAAAATAATGAATATGTTAAACTTTGCGGTGTGGAAAAAATTCTGGACCGGGGGTTACGCTACATGTCTACTGGTGAAATCCGCAGGACTCTTTTGTGCCGTGCTTTGCTTTCTGGTGCTAAACTTTTAATTTTGAGCGATCCTTTTGCAGGATTGGATGCCAGTTCAAGAAAGATTTTGCTGGATTTTTTTGACGCCCTTGTGCAAAAGAAAAGTTCTGCCGGTAAAGAAAATGAAAATCTGCCTTCTGTAATTTTGTGCATGGAACGCTGGCATGAAATTCCTTCTGCCATAAACAAGGTGCTTGAATTTTCGGATGGTAAAATTTCTTTTGATGGTCCCCGAGATGAATACGAAAAACGTATGAAGGAAAAAAAACTGGCTGATGAAGAAAAATTAAAAAAGGAAAAAGAAACTTTTCTTTTGGAACTGGACCGAATCAGGAAAGAAAGTCAGTCTTTGACGGAAGAAATTAATTGTAATCCTGTGCCGGATGAATTGATAAAATTTGAAGATGTGAATGTTGGCTGGGGTGACCACCATGTTCTGGTAAATTTGAACTGGCTGGTTGAAAGGGGCAAGCACTGGTTTATTCGCGGGCCTAATGGTTCTGGAAAAACGACTTTGCTGGAATTGATTACGGGTGATAACATGCAGGTCTTTCGTGAAAAAGTTTTTTTGTTTGGAAAGAGGCGTGGATCTGGCGAAACAATCTGGGACATAAAAAAGCAGCTGGGTATTGTAAGTTACCGTTTGCATGTTGAATACAGGATGGTTGGCGGTACGGAATTGCAGGATGTGATTGTTTCTGGATTTTACGACAGCATTGGTCTTTACCAGCAGGCTTCGGATTTTGAAAGGGCAACGGCCAGGGCATGGTTGAAACTGGCAGGTTTTGCAGGAAGGGAAAGTGAAAGTTTTTCTTCTTTAAGTTATGGTGAACAGCGGGCCATTTTAATTTTGCGGGCTGCGGTAAAGATGCCCCGCCTTTTGATTTTAGATGAACCCTGCCACGGTTTGGATGAAAATTACAGGGACAAAATTCTTGAACTGTTAAAGAGGGTGGCTGCAACTGGAACTACAACTTTGCTACACGTAACTCATGATCCAAGCGAGCGCCTTGAATGTGAAAAAAATATTCTGGAACTTTGCCCGGGAGAAAATCCTATGTACAAAATAATTTGTGAGGAATAATCTTTGGTGGGATTTTTGGAAATGACTTTTTGACTTGCCTCTAAAACTGGTGATTTTCAGAGACTTCCTAAAAAAAAGAAAGCGCTAAAAAGGAAAACTTTCTAGCGCTTTTTCTTTAAGCTTCTGGACTGCAGATTACAACAGAATTGTCTGTGTGTGAAAAAGGTGCCGGAATGTATTTGTCAGCCTTCCAGTCATTTTCCCAGTGCTTTTCATCAAAGAGATAGCGGAACTGGTATTCCTTTCCTGTTTCCAGATTTTTTGTAATTGAAAAAGAGCCGTCTTTGTGTTCTTTAAGAACATCTTCTGTGCTGCTCCAACTATTAAAATCACCAGCGATGGTAATTTTTTTTGCTCCGTGTGCTGCTTCTTTTTCTACAGTAAAAGTAACCTTACATGTTTTCATGTCTTTTGAAAAAGTTTTCTTTAAAGCCATTATAAACTCCTTTTTAAAATAAAAGTGGGTCTTAAGTTAGAGTTTTGAATCAAAAAAATTGATATCCAACAAAAAGAATATATATTTTATTAACTCTTTTGTACAGTTTAATCAAGTAAAATTTTTGGAATTTTTGGGGTTGACTTTTTGTGGGAATGGGGATTTTGGGGATGGTGGCGGTTTACGAAATGCGCGGGGCGAAAACGGAAAGCGGTGGCGGTTTACGAAATGCGCGGGACGAAAAGGAAAGCGGTGACGGTTTAGGAAAAGAGTGGGGTGGAAATGGAAAGCGCCGGTGTTTACAAAATGCGCCTTTCGAAAACGAAAGCGCCACTGTTTACGAAAGACGTGTGTCGAAAACAAAACTGCAACTTTTTACGAATTACGCCTTTCGAAAACAGAACCGCCTCCTGTTTACGAAAAGCGTATTTCGTAAACAAACATCGCCCCGCTTTACGAAAGTCGTGTATCGAGAACAAAACTACACCTGTTTACGAATTACGCCTTTCGAAAACGAAAGCGCCTCCTGTTTACAAATTATGCCTTTTGAAAACAAACCTGCCCTCTCGTTACGAAATCATCCTCCTTCAAAGGTAGCTTACACTTTGTGAAATCTGCTTTCTGTAAAGACATGGTGGCTTAGTCCGCCCTGTAGCAATGCGAAGCAGTCGGCCCGCCTGCGGGACGACCGAGCGGTAGCGAGTTGCGGAAGGACGGTTAGGAAAACAGTTTTCTTCAAAAAAAGAAATGGGGAATTTTACGAAATGCGCACCTGTTTACGAAATGCGCCTGTCGCAAAACAAAACCGCCCCCTCTTTACGAAATGCGCCTGTCGAAAACAAAACTGCCACCTGTTTACGAAAGACGTGTGTCGAAAACAAAAGCGCCCCCTGTTTACGAAATGCGCCTTTCGCAAACAAAAGCCTCTTTCGCAAACAAAAAAAGCCCTCGTTTACGAAATCCCTTTTCGCAAACGAAAGCCTTTTTCTGTACATTCACCGCACTATGGTCTTTGGCCCATAGCGCCTTCGAGTGTGATGGTTTCACCGCTCATGTATTTGAAATCCGGAGAAGCCAGCTGAACGCAAACACGACCAATTTCTTTTTCTGAATCGCCAAAGTGGCCCATTGGTGGAGTTTTTACATTTGCCTTAAATGCATCCGGGTAAGCTTCCTGGAATTTTTCCAGCTGGGCAGTCCATGCAAGAGGGCAAACAACATTTACGTTAATTCCGTCACTGGCCCATTCTGTTGCAGCAACGCGTGAAAATCCACGAATTGCTTCTTTTGCTGCAGCGTAAGAACACTGGCCAAAGTTTCCAAAAAGACCGGCGCCTGAAGCAAAGTTTATAACCGAACCTTTTGTTTCTTTAAGGTAAGGATAGCAGGCTTTCATATAGTAGAAAGTTGCATAAAGTCCAGAATAAAGTGCCAGGTTAAACTGGTCAGTTGTCTGGTCAGCAATTTTTACGCCAGACGCAGAAGCCTGGGCATTGTTAATCAAAACATCAATTCTGCCAAAAGTGTCGATTGTCTGCTTTACAACATTTGCAACAACTGCTTCGTTGTCAGCTCCTGCATTTACATCAGCCTGAACAGCCAGAACCTTTATTCCATAAGCGCTTTCAAGGTCAGTTTTTGCATCCTCTAACTTTTGCACATTGCGGCCAGTCAAAACCAGATTTGCACCTTCTTTTGCATAAGCCGTTGCAATTCCATAACCAATTGAACCGCAGCTATTGTCTTTTAAAACAGCCTTTCCGCCGCCAGTAATAATGGCAACTTTGTCTTTTAAAAATCCCATATGTAACTCCAAATTATGCGAAATTTCTAAGCAAGAATATAAC
>CAVCWN010000047.1:0-5867 GCA_963605975.1 Desulfovibrionaceae bacterium
GAAATTGCTATTAAAAGGCGTCTTTATCGTTCCGGGGAAAATGAATATTTTATAAATGACCGCCAGGCTAAGGCTAGCGAAATCAAAAAGCTTTTTATGGATACCGGCGTTGGTAAGGCGGCTTATTCTGTTATGGAACAGGGTAAGATTGACCAGATTCTTTCTTCTAAGCCTGAAGACCGCCGCTACCTTTTTGAAGAAGCTGCGGGCATTTCAAGGAGTAAGGCTGAGGTTCAGGAAGCTGAGCGCGAATTGGAAAGGACCAGGGCTAACTTAAGTCAAATTGATTTAGGGCTGGCTGAAACTAAGCGCAATTATGAAACTTTAAAAGTTCAGGCTGACAAAACCAGCAAATACAGGAAACTGCAGGACCAGCTTTTTAACCTGGAACTTGATATTCAGCTTTTGAAGTTGAAGGATTTTACCCAGGAAAAGGCCAGAAGGCAGGAAAGCAAAAAGGATGCTGAAGAAAAGCGTGCTGGTATTTTAAAAGAGTTGGACAATGTTTATGCAGAACTTTCTGAAAATACGGAAAAAATCAGGAAGTTAAATGATGAATTGAATTCTAAGCAGATTGCCCTTACTGATACTCACACAAAGCAGCAGGGTAAAAAGGATTTAGTTGATACTCACAAAAGGCGGCAAATTGAAATAAAGGGTTCAATTGGCCAGATTGAAAATAAAATAAAAAATATTAACGAAAAAATTGAATCTTACAACGAAGAAATTGATGAAGAAAATTCTGAACTTTACAAGTTGAATAAAACTTTTGAAGATTTGAAAAAGAATATTCAAACTTTTATAGAAAACATTCAAAATGCTACGTTAAAGATTGATGAAAATCAAAAAGTTATTTCATGCAATTCCGGAAAAATTAATAATCTGGCCCAGGAAAGAAAGGGGTTGCAGGAAGAACTTGAAGCTATTACGGAAAATATCGTTACTGAACTGGATGCGAAGTTAAAGGATGCAGGGTATTCCAGCGCTTCCAACAGAAAGGCCAAGGAAGAACTTTTAACTCAAGTGGAAAAGTTAAAAATTTATTCTAAGGGAAGGGCAAATATTTTTTCTGACTTTTCTTCCCTGCCCTCTCATACATCAAAGGATGCAAATGATTTTGCCAATGATGCTGTGGCGGCTTTTAATGAAATTCTTTCCATGCTGGAAAATGTAAAAAAGGCTGTTGAAGAATATTCAAAAACAACTCCGCAATTTATTGATGATTTTCTTTCGCCAGAAGGTATTATCACTAAAAAAAGAAACATTGACTTGCAGATTCAAAAAAATCTTTCTCAAGTTGAAGAATATCAAAAACAAAATGAAGAGCTTTCTAAAAGCAACAAAGAGCTTGAAGCAAATAATGCTAAGTTTAAAGAAACTCTTTCAGATTTGCACATGTCTGAGGCAAAGCTGTCACAGCAGATTCAATACAGCCAGCAGCAGATTTCTTCTACAAAAAAACTTTTGGCTGATGAAAAGGAACGCCTTCGTGAAGAAGAAGAAGAACATGAGCGCGTTTTGTCACAGGCAGAAAATCTTAAGGAAATAATTGAAGATCTGGAAGAGGAGATTGCTGAACTGCAGCAAAAGGGGCTTGCAATCTTAGACGAAATTGACAGGCTGAATAAAGAAATTGCTGACTGTAACTCAAGTGACCAGGGCAAAAAATCCTTTATTGAAAAGAAAACTGCAGAAAGGGACAAGTACCAGGCTATTATTGAAAGGACTTCCATCCAACTGGGCCAAAGTGAAACTGAAATTGCCAATGTAAAAAATAATTTCCAGGACAAATATTCGCGCGACCTTTTGGAATTTGAAGAGCGCATGTATACAATAAAAGAGCCTGCTGCAAAAATTAAGGAAAAACTTTTTGAAGTAAAGGAAAAAGTTCAGTCTTTGGGAAATGTCAATCCTATGGCTCTGGAAGATTTTGCTGAAGCTAAGGAAAGGTATGAAAGGCTGCAGACAAGTTACAATGACACGCAGAAGTCTCTTGAAAATTTAACTCGCGTAAGTGAAGAAATCAGGACTAAGAGTTCTGAAATGTTTCTTGAAACATACAATAAAATCCGCAGAAACTTTCACAATATGTTCCGTCGCATGATGAATGGTGGAAAGGCTGAACTGCGCTTAGTTGATCCGACGAATGTTTTGACCAGTGGTATTGATATTTTTGCCCAGCCGCCTGGAAAAAAACTTGTAAACATTTCTTTGCTGTCCGGTGGAGAAAAAACGATGACGGCAGTTGCACTTCTTTTTGCAACATACCAGGTAAGACCAAGTCCGTTTTGTCTGCTGGATGAAATTGATGCGGCCCTTGATGACAAAAACGTTTCAAGTTTCGTAAACACCTTGAGGGCTTTTGAAAAAGTTTCTCAATATATCATCATCACCCATAACAAAAAGACTGTTACTGGGGCGTCAACGATGCTTGGTGTTTCCATGATGGAATCCGGCATTACCAAAGTCATTCAAATCAAGCTGGATGATGAAACTTTAAACGGAAGCATTACTTTTGATGATCAAAGTGATTTTGTTGAAGAAGATGTGCCTGAAGAAGAAGGCGTTGTTATTCCACCCCGCCCTCCCCGCCGTGAACACAATCCGGACGGCAGCTTGAAAATCAAGGGGAATGGAGATGAAGTTGCTTCTGACGAAGAAAAGGCTGCTTCTGCGGAAGATGAAGCTGCTTCTGACGGAGAAAAGGCTACTTCTGCGGAAGATGAAGTTGCTTCTGTCGAAGAAAAGACTGCCTCTGCGGAAGATGAAGCTGCTTCTGACGAAACAGAGTCCACTCCAGAAACAGAAGGTGCCCAAAAGGAAGATTAGCGGAGAAAATAATGGCTTTGATAAAGAAAATCAGGGATAAAATACAGGATATTTTTAGTGGAAACACAAAGCTTCTCTTTATTGTTCTTGCGGGTCTTCTTTTGATTATTATTCTTTGCATAATACTTGCCGTCCACCAGTGCTCTCTTGCTTCGAGTAAGGGGAAAATGAAAAAAGGGAATGAAACTTTTTTGCCTTCAGATGATTTTATATTTACTGATGACAATTCTCTTACACAGGATTATTATTATTCTAGGGATTCAAAAGAAAAATGGTCCCAGGAAGATTTAGACGAGTGGTTTACACCGCTTGATCCGGATTTTGTAAAAACTTTGTCAAAGAACAATGACTTTATAATAAATGACTTAATGGGAGCTGCTCCATGAAAAAAAAATTAATTAAACTGTCTGCGGGATTTTTACTTTCCATTTTCGTTCTTCCCTGCACGGCGCTGTCTAAGGGAAGTGATTTTTCTTTTGCAGAAAAAGATGATGACTTTTTTTCTTTAACTTACCAGGCTGAAGAAAAAGAAATGTGTGAAAACGAAAAAGATGAAGAATTAGAGACTCTTGTTGCTAGAAAGAAGAAAAAGAATGATGACTCTTCCACAAATGAAGAAGGCGAAATTTCTTCTGACAGTAAAAATGCTGACTCTCTTGTAGAAGAAAAAAAAGACGAAGATACTAAGTCAAAAAGCAAAAATCAAAAGACTGAAGTTAAAAAGGTAGAACCTTCCAGGAGTATCACTTTAAATAAAAACCAGGAACTTGAAGTTACTTACCCTGGTCAGGGCTGGATTTATCTTGGTGAAATGAACAATACAAATCTTTTGCGCTATGCGGGCAGAAGTCTGGGCCAGGAAAATACAGTCTTTAATTTAAGAACTAGAAATGAAGGAAAAACACTTCTTCACTTTTACAAAAATGATGTTCTTGCTTCTTCATACATTGATGATTACCTTGAAGTAATTGTGACATCAGACGCTTCGTCTGGTGAAAAAGTTACAGCACCTGCCTATGAAGAAATCATTCCGGCAAGTCCTTCAATTTATGCAAATAAAGACAAACCTTCAAAAGAAGAAAAATTTGTTGAAATAACAAATGAAGCTCTTACAATTTCTTCTTTCATTCCAAAAGAAGAACCACCTGCAGAAGAAGTTGCTTCCATCGAAGAAGGAACTGCAGGAACAGATGGCGGTAGCGGCCAAGAAACTGCTGTCCAGACAGAGGCAAAAACTGCTGAAGGAACAGCAGATGTTAAAGAAGAAGGAACGGCTAATGAGGAAAAGACCAGTCCTTCTGTAACAGAAGAAGCAAATGTTCAAAATCAAAATGGTCAAAGTGCAAATGATCTTACACCAGCTTCTGATGACACAAAAAAAGAAGATACAGCTTCAAATGAGGTCTCTTCTTCAAATCAAAGTGGTGAAAATCAAAATGCTGGTGAACAGGCCGCGGCAGAAAATCCTTCACAGGAAAATCAAGACGCTGAAGAAGAAAGTGCTGGTGAAAGTCCTGCAGTCCAGGAAGAAGTTCCTGTGCAGCCATTGCAGGGATCTCTTGACGCAATTATGGGAGCAAGTTCCAGCATTGTGGAAGATGATTTGGCAAAAGAAAGCCCGGACACGCTTTTAAAAGATGCGGAAAGTGCTTACAAGAGAAAGGAATATGACAAAGCCCTTTCTTATTTGAGGGAATTTTTTAATAAGGCAACTTCGGATTTTGACAAGGCCTTGTACCTGCAGGGACAGTGCTATGAAGCAAACTCTTCTCTTAGAGACATTCAGGCAGCCCTTGATTCATACCAGGCACTTGTAAAAAATTATCCTTCAAGCGAAAAATGGCAAGATGCAAATAATAGGATTTTTTACATCAACCGTTTTTATTTTGGACATTTTTAGATATGGGAGTCTCTAAAAATTGCAATTTTTAGAGGCAACTTTGAAAAAGCGACATTTTAAGTCTTTGTATTTCAAAGACTTAAAATTCTCAAGGCAATTCTAAAAAAGTTTTGAAAGTGATTTTTTAGAATTGTCCTTTACTTAAGTAATTTTTTTTAACAAATATAAGAGGAAGAAAATGCTAGATTACAAATTTATTAAAGACAACCTTGAAGCTGTAAAGAAAAATATTATAGACAGAAATATGGTTGCTGATGCAGACAAGGTTGTAGCTCTTTATGACAAGCGCACAGCTTTAACAACTGAACTTCAGGGTTTGCAGCAAAAAAGAAATGCAAACGCTCAAAGCATGAAGCAAAAACTGGACGCTGAAACAAGGGCAAAATATGTAGAAGAAGGAAAGGCTTTAAAAGATAAAATTTCTGAAGTAGAAAACCTTCTTAACGAAACAGAAGTCGCTCTTGACGAAGCTGCCCGCCAGATTCCAAACATGTGTAATCCTCAAGTTCCAGTGGGAAAAGTGGATACAGAAAATCTGGAAGTAAAAAAGGTTGGCACTCCACGCAAATTTGACTTTAAGCCAAAGGACCATGTTCAGCTGGCAGAAGCTCTTGATCTTTTGGATTTTGACCGTGGAACAAAAGTTTCTGGTCCAAAATTTTACTATCTTAAAAATGAAGCTGTTTTCCTTGAACAGGCACTCATCATGTATGCCCTTAACACTTTAAGAAAACACGGCTTTACGACTTTTATTACTCCTGATGTTGCAAAGGAAGAAATTCTTAAGGGCATTGGATTTAATCCACGCGGTAACGAAAGCAATGTTTATGCCATCGAAGAAGAAGGCACATGTCTTGTAGCAACTGCAGAAATCACACTGGGCGGTTTTCATTCAGGTGAAATTCTGGACAAGGCTTCACTGCCACTTTTCTACTGCGGACTTTCGCATTGTTTCCGCCGCGAAGCTGGTGCTGCAGGACATTTTTCAAAGGGACTTTACCGCGTTCACCAGTTTGATAAAGTTGAAATGTTTGTTTACTGTCTTCCTGAACAAAGTGACCAGTTGCACGAAAAGCTCCGCCTTATTGAAGAAGAAATTTTTGAAGGTTTAAAATTGCCATTCCGCGTTGTTGATACA
>CAVCWN010000048.1:0-2013 GCA_963605975.1 Desulfovibrionaceae bacterium
CACCAACACCCAAAGTTCTGTGGAATACAAAACTCTTTACGTCAAAAGAAATATGCTTTTCAAAATCATTGATTGCTTCAAAAACGTTGCGGTAAGAAGCAGTAAGGTTTGAAGCGCGAATGTAATCTTCAAGGCGCGAATGTCCTGAATATTTTTCACGGTAACATTCAACCAGTTCCTTTCTTGCCCATGAATCTGTATTGTCAATTGAAAGAATGATTTTTAAAAGTTCAACAGCAACATCCCACTTGGCAGTAGCCTTGTAGTAGTCATAAAGTTCCTGTATAAGAGGAATTGACCTGTCATCACCCAAAGCCTTTGCAATTTTGCGCTGAACAAGAAGAAGGAAGTCTTTTTCTTCAGGAATCATGTGAACCAGTCTGGTCCATATTTCCTTGATTGCAGTGTAATTTTTAGCAGAAATGTAGCGCAGAATGGCCTTTTTGTAGTAACTGACAGCTTCCTGGCTGTTGCCCTGGCTTTCAAAACGTTCAGCAAGCAGCTTTGCAATATCAGCTTCTTCAAAATCGATTTTTACAATTTTTTCGTAAACATCATAAAGCTTGTCATCATTAGTCGACTTGTAGTAAGCAGCCAGTTTTCTGAGGGCAAATTTATTATTAGGATCTTCGTTAAGAATGCTTTCGCAAAGATATTCAATAAGTGAATCCTTGTGATTTTTTTCAAAAAGATCCACCAAAGATTCAAGTGAATCAAGTTCAATATTTCCCTGCTTTAAAGAAATCATGCCAGAAAGGTACATGGCAATAATACTTGAATCCTTATGCTGTTCCAGATGCTCATTGCAGATAGCCTGAATGGCATTTTCGCAGTTTTCATTTTTTGCCTTTTCAAGAATGCCTTCAAGTTCAACCATGTCATTCTTTGTAAAGTTACTGATTGTTGCACGAGTCCATGTTTCTTCCTTTAACATTTCGCGGACTGAATTTTCAAGTTCTTCTGACATAAAAAACCTCTTTACCTTTGTTTGTTTATCCTTATATAAAGGGCGCCCTAAAAAATTAGAACTTCCCAAAATTATTTCGTATATATTCTGTAGACCTCAGGATCCAACAGTTTTATTTTTAAAAGGACTTCGTTGATTTTTACAGCACTGTCCTTTGTCATAAGCATGTAATCAATAAGCCAGAAGTACATATTCAAAAGCCTTGGCTTTATGTGGCTTTCGTCATTACTTTTATCCTTAAGAAGATTTTCATTAGCAAAAATTTCCTGCTTAAGGCGAGAAACCTCTCTGGCTTTCAGTTCCCTCTTTATGTTAAAGACACCAAGAAGAACCCCATAAACTGCAATCCATTCTGTAAGACATGAAGTTGGCACTCCGGACTCCCTTACCTTTTGCTCAAGCATAGTGATAATCCGCGAGTCCAGATTTTCAAGATCGATTTTTTGCGGATCTAGGTAAAAGGCCTCCCTAAACAAAACCTTTGCCACCTTATCTTCACCGCAGAGGGCATAACAGTCAGCCATTTCAGCAATAACCGCCGGAGAATCCTGCAAAGCCCTGTTAGCTTCAACAAGGCAATTCAAAGCTTCTTCATAAGAGCCCAACTTTTTATAACAAAGCCCCTTTTTCCTAAAAATTTCCGAGCGAAGTTTATTGTCCCCCTCATCGTTAGCCCTTGAATATTCCTTTAGTGCCTGACCATAGACACATTTTTTAAAGGCATACTCAGTTCTTTCCGAATAAAAGTTACAGTTTTTTAACTTTTCAATGAAAACTTTCCAGTTAAGGATCAGGGCTTCACCCCTCGAAAAGGAATCAGAATCCTTGTCTTCACTGAATTTATCCAGCCAAAAAGTACAGAACTGCAGCATGTGGACTAAATCAGTGTTGTCAAGATCCTCAGAAATTGCTTCACCCAAAAAAGAATAAGCTTTTTTTATATTGCCCGATTCAATCAAACTTAAGGCATTAGCCAAAGCCGGTGAAGAATTTATACCCATAGTTCAATTATATAAAAATCAAAACTTTAGTCAATGGAAGTTTTA
>CAVCWN010000049.1:0-9245 GCA_963605975.1 Desulfovibrionaceae bacterium
AACCGCGACTTCCCGCTGGTTCAGGGAACCGTGACCGTCATTTCCGTCATTTACTGCCAGACTTCCCGACTCCCCTTCCGCAGCCTCGTTTTCCGTCATCTCACCAATTTTTTCCAGAGGATAATCCTGACTCTCGCTGGAAAATTCAACTTTTTCAAAATCATCCTCCTTCAAAACTCCCAGATTAAAAAGCGAACAGCAAACCGTATCGCAAACAGGCGAGCGGAACTCTTCCATCAAATCAAAAACCAGGGCAGTTTTTCCATAATTGATTGCGTGCAGGTTTCCGCAACAGGAATCAAGCCCAGTCGTTTCAATCGCACTTTCTACGCGATACATCAAAAGCGTATACAAAAAACTCAAAACCGCATTCACATTGGACTTGGGAGGATTTTTACTCCGACTTTTAAACTCCGCCCAATCCTCCTGCAAATTAAATTTAAAAACTTCAAAATATTTTCGTGCCGCAAGCCCCTCGTAACCACGGAGTTTTTCAATATTGTCAGTTTTTTCAGCATCGCTAAGCGTGTTTTTTACAGAATTCACCGCCTTTTCAATTATCTTCTCTTCCGCTGGATTTTTCCGCTTAATCCTCTGCATAAAAGAAATTTCGTTTTTGATTTTCCCGACCACAATGCTCCTGGCAATTTCCAGCGATTTTTTCGGATTATCCAAAATCCTAAACTGCTTTTGCCTCAAAAAAATATTTTTCTTGTCCCCAAAAGTCAGCTTGCCATTAAACCGCCCGTTCGCCGCCAAAAACGTGGTCGAAATCTTATACTTTGTCAAAAGCCTGAGCGCATCCGCACTAATCGACACCCGCCCCATCAGCACCAGAGCCTCAGTTTTAAACGGAAACAAAATCGTGTTCGTTCCATCCGGTTGCGTAAACACAATCGTTTCGTCCTTTTTAGAAAGTTTCCCATAATCCGACAAAATGTAAATTTCCGACAAAATATCCTCCTCCAATTTTTTGATAATTTGGGCGTGCCGGCAGCAAGCTGCCGTCGGGCTTTCCAGGGTTCCGCTGTTCGCTCCAAACCCGGCCGGCAATTCTTTCTGACAAAATCAAAAAAAATCACCAGTTAATTACAAGTTTATTTTCTACAATCAAAATCTTCAGTCCGCCGGCCGTGTTCGCCTTCGGCGCCCTTCCAATCCCTCACGCAAAATCAAACCCTTTCAAAATATCTGTACTTCTTAAAACAAACATGCTCAAAAATATATTCCCTGTGAACACTTTCCCCTTCCCGGCTTTCCTTTGCCACCCGCCGGGTCGTAGCATAAAGTGGCACAAGTCCATTTTTCAAAGCAAAATCCACCAGCGTAAAAGTTGACCCAAATTCCCCCTGGATAATAAAAAGATCACCGGCACTCGCAGAAGATTTCAGAGAGTCAATTACATTTTTTACAATAGGACAATCAACATCTTCCGGCGGAATCTGTGCCCAGAGATTTGCAATTTTTTCTTCCGGGTAAATTACCTGAGTGGAGTTATATTTTTCTTTTAGTTCGGTAAGTTGCTTTTGTGTAAGCGGATGATTTAAAAGGCAGTAGGTTTTGGGCATAAAATTTCCTTACAGTTCTTTTCCGTCTGTTATTTGAATTCCAAATTCCTTTGCACGATTTAAAGGAGTTTCTTTTTCGATAATGCTTTTTGTATATAAATGCTGTTTTACATACAAACCGAACTTAGATTTAATAATCGCCTGAAGTTTATAAAGTGCATCGTTTAAAACTTTTTGTCCCTCTTTTCCATCAACAAAACTTTTACATTCAATTACGTGCAACTGATTGTCCTTATCAAGATAAATTACATCAAGTTCGTTTTTATCATTACCTTTTTGAATATTCACATTCAGGGCAACATTTTTTTCATCAACATTTCCATATTCCCGGCAGATTTTTTGATAAACATATTCTTCAAACCAGCCACCAGTTATATAGCGAATCTGTTTATCTTCGATTTTATGCTCATCAAATCCAAAAACTTTAACAAGTGAAATTACTCTTTCTTTTGAAACAGTCGGAAAACCTTCTACAAAAAATTTTTCTTCCTCAACTTCTGTTAAATCTAAAAAATTCTTCCGTTTAAAAATATTCTTAAAATATGAAGTATTTTGAAGTGCTACAAGCCCTGCAATATCTGATCGATTTTCTTTTACATACAAATCATAAACGCATTTATTAAAATCCCAGTCTTTAACACATTCATTTGAAAAACTGAAGCTAATTCCATTTGCATAAAGATATTCTTCAAGCGTCAAAAGTTCAAAAATGTCATATTTATGAGCTTCCGGATAAAGTTCCTGCAGAGATTTTCCAATCGGCTGATAGTAGATTTTACAATTTTCCTTACCATTAAAAAAATTAAAAACCGCTAATGACATTAACTTTGTTCCGCCGGTAATATTTACAACAGTTTTTTTGTAAGCAGATTTTTCAAAATATTTTTCCAAAAGTTCGCGAGTTTTATTCAAATCATTTTCATCAGTTTGAATTGTTTCCCACTCAATAAATTTATCCAGCGAAAAAAGAGCCTTTTTTATGCAGTCTGATTTTTGCTTTTCTTCCATTTTTTTTGTGGAAATAAAAAGCACCTTTAAGTTTTCCGGATTTTCTTTAAAGTACCATTTTATAAACTGCACATTTGGCAAAGTCTGGTCACTAACTAAATTTACAAGAATTGTGTTTGTCATTTTCTTTTCCCTCCTATTCCACTAATTCCAAAGCAAGTTTTGTCCACAGTTCAGTTTTTAAACTGCAAAGTTCTTCTTTTGACTTCCATTCAAGGCCTTTTGTTTCGCTGGCTTCTTTAGGAATATAACCATCTTTGCAAACTGCCATAAAAACAATTCCCAAGTGAACTAATCCCACTTCGCTTTCTTTTTCGTTGATAAGACCAAGATATTTTAATTCAACCTGACTTTTATCAAAATTAGAAAGTTCCTCGCCCAATTCCCGGAGCATTCCACATTCAAGAGTTTTTGTTAAATCATTTTGATTGTCACTTTCTTCAACATGACCGCCAAATCCGCAGGAAAATAATCCGTGCAGGCGTTTTTCGCTTCCGTGCCGCTGGTAACAGCCCAAAGTTCCATCAGCTTTTTGTAAAATCACATAAGGAATCAACTGTTTGTAATCTGTATTTTTTTCAGCATCCGCTCTTTCAATCCATTCAATATCATCATTTTTGATAAAAGAAAAATCCATTTTAAAACTTTTTGTTTCGTTTAAGATTTCTTCTGGAATCAAATTTGATTTTGTGCAGCAAATTTTCATTAAAGTTCCTCCGTTAAAATATTTAATATCTGATCTTCAAAATCGTGCATAAGGCGGTTTTTAGTCTGTGCATCACAAAATGCAATGCTCAACGAATTTCTAATCATCACAATAAAGTCCCAAAGAGTAAGATCCGGGCAAAGTTCCAGAGCTTTTTCAAATTCCGCAGTAAGATTTGTGCGGGAAATTCCCTGGTCGTCAGTATTTATTGTAACTTTTAAGCCACGGTTCAAATAATCTGCAAGTGGATATTTTTGGTCAGTCTGATTAAATCCCACAATCTGCTGATTGCTGGACGGGCACATTTCAATACCAATATTTTTATTCAAAAGTCGGTTTATCAATTCTTCATTTTCCAAAAGTTTTAAACCGTGCCCAATTCTGTCTGCAGAAAGATGATAAACAGCTTCCCAAATACTCTGCACAGTGTCAGTTTCGCCTGCGTGAATTGTGATGTTTATACATTTTTCAAGAAGCGGCATAAAATATTCCCTCAATTTTGAAGGACGGGTATCTTCGTTTTCACTTCCGGCAAGATCAATGGCAACAAGTTTCTGGGCAAAATCTTTATTTTCATTTATAAGTTTTAAAATCTTATTTACAGAATCCTGAATTTCTTCACTTGTGCTGTTTCTGTTGAGGATGTAAATAAAACGGTAATCAAAGTCATTTTTGTAGAGGTCAAGAGTTTTCATCATGCAGTTTACAGCCTGATTTATGGTTAATCCCGCACGAGCATACTTGTAAGGAGAACAGCGGATTTCAACATATTTCACGTTTTCGGCGATCAAACTTTGTGCGTAAAGTTCAAGCGTTTTGCAAATTGTTTTTTCAGTCTGCAAAAGTCCGCTACCCTGATAATCTCCAAGATGACGATATTTATCAATTCCAATTTTGTAAAATTTCTGCGGATTCAGATATTCGCCGTAAATTTCTTTTTCAAATTCGCTGACATTATTTTCATAAGATAAGATTTTTTGAATGTGATTTTTAAAATCTACAGAAGCAGGATTTTTGACGTCCTCAGCATAATCTTTTTCTGTCAATGCAACCTGGATAATTTCTTCAGGACTTAAAACGCCACCCAAATGCGAATGAAGTTCCGCTTTGGGAAGTTTTTTTAAAATCCGCAAGTCTTTTTCTTTGTCTTTTCCAAATTTGTAATCACGCAGTTTTTGAAGAGTCGCTGGATGTAAAAAATAGAGTTTTCTGAAAATATCGCGTTTTTTAGAATTCTGTCGTGAAATATTTGTATAAAAATTTACATAAATCTGACTGGATTTTTCCTTGCGGTTTTGAATTTCATGCAAAAGTGAACCATCTTCTTCAATTTGCTGAATAATTTTGTTTTCATCCACAAAAAGAGGAAAATCACAAGAACGCAAAGGCTTTTTATCCGCGGTAACAAGTAGATTTTGTTCAATTTTTGAACTCACAAGTGCTGGAATAAAACACTGTCCGTATTCAGTTTTAGGCTCGCCAAGCAAATCATCATTTTTAAAACTTACAGGAATTTGCTTTACATCAATAATATGAAGCATCGCGTCGCAGCCAAAAAGATTTCCGGCTTCCTGCATGTCCGCACTCATGGTTTTTCTGCCACCAGCAAGCGAAAGATACAAAAGGTCAGATTTTTCTTTTCCGTAAAGCACAATTCTGTACAAAAAAGAGCGGAATTTTAAAACATCGTCTTCTGTAGTAAAATCAGAAATTCCTTTGCAGACAAAAATCTTTAAATTACAATTCCATTTTTTTGTCCAGGCAGTGAGTTTTTCTACATCACGCGGATTTTCAGTCGAAACGACAAAAATTTCATCTACACTTTTGATTTTATTTTTCTGTCGAAAATCTTTTATTACGCTAGACTTTCCGTAAAAATCATAATCTTGAGGATTCGTTAAGCCAAAAAGTTCCGGGACAATGTTCCATGTGCCTAAAGTTGTAATCAGGAGGTTCATTTATCTTCCTCAACTGTACATTTGCACCAGCCCATCGGTAGATACTGACCGTCGTAGTTGAATACTGTGCGGGAAGTGCCGTACGGCATAACCTTTCCGTTTTTGGTTGGAGTTTTAGGATTTCTAAAATCATTTCCTAAAGTTACAGATTCAACCTGCGACCAGCGGCCGACTCTTATTAAAAACTGATTTTTTGAATTTTCAGGAATTGAATCAATTATCTCTTTTAATTCAAAAATTGCATCAACTCCATCGTATGCGTCTTTGTAAAATTTTTGATATTCGTCATTAAACTCTTTTTTAAAAAAGAAATTACATGCAGAAACTATTTTTTCCAAATCAATTTGCATATTTATACAAAAACCGTTTGATAATTCCACATTCTGTAAATCTTCATTAATTCTAAGCTGGAACTCCGAAGAATTTTCTTTTTTCATAAGTTTTCCAGAAATTGCTTCTGCGATAATCTGCATATCATTAAAAACAAGTTCCTTTTTAAACTTATCAATTTTTGCATTTCGCATTTTTCCAACAATCTGATTTTTTGCAGAAAATTCACAATCAGAAATTTCAAGACACCTGAATGGATCAAGTTTTGCACTATCAATGCCACTTACTTTTAACATTGATAACGCTTTTTCCTGAATTTGCTTTTCGTATTTTGCAGCTTTCTTAAAATCCCTTTGTTTTTCTTCATCTGCAAAATCTGCAAGTTTTTCATATTCATCATCAAACATTTCATTTAACAAAATCTGATTTAAAATTGCCGTCCTGATTGAACCTTTTATTGAACTTCCTGGAATGTAAGGCTTGTTTGCATGGTGCAGCATTTCATTTACAGCAAGTGAATTTTCAAAAAGGCCTTGTCCTATCTTTTTTGAATGAAGCGTTGAAAAATCACGAGTAACATTTGCATCATAATCAACTCCAAAGTAGAAATATTTATTAAAAAACTTTGCAAGCTGATTTATATCGTTACTGTCACACGCTTTTTGCATTTCAACTTTTTGCTGAGGAGTTCCAGAACTTAAAATTTTATCGATAATCTTATCTGAAGAAAATTTTACATATTTTTTTACCGCTGTATTATTTGGAGAAGGCACAACAGTGTAATCGGTTGGTAAAAGTTCATTGCCCGTCCCCACATGCACCGCCGTTAACGGTTCAATTTTAATTTTATATGACTTTTTCATTCTTCCTCCGCTTCTAAAAATGGAACAACTGGGGCAAATCCCGCCTGACAAATTCTTGGATCTGCGTGAATATCCGTAAGAAGTTTTCCCACAAACTCTATAGGCTTGTCACTTTCAAAAACCGCCCCTTCATCAAACAAAATCACTGTTTTTTTATAGGGCGTCATGTAAGTTGCAAACGCCCCACCAATTTTTCCTGTCCGCACAAAAACATCAGCCCTTAAAGAATCTTCCTTGACATCTGATTTTTCCAGAACAAAAGGAGCAAGAGCCACATATTTGTTTGACTTTTTTTCCTGAACTTCTACTTTTTGGATTTTTTCCACAGAAATCGCCCCCTTCCCGGTTGAAGAATCTGCCCCAAATCCGTTTTCAAAAGCCCAGTCCAAAAGCTGCTTCACTCTTTCTGCTGAATATGAAGAAAGAAGGTACAAATCAAAGTCCGGTTCTTTTGGCAAAGCCCACAATTCTGTTGAAGAAAAAAGATTTCCTTCTTCCACAGTGTTAGAAAAACGATTTATGCCGTTGTGCATTGAAGAAACTTTTTTTAAGCCTTTAAATTCTTCTTTCTGCTCAGCTCCAGTAAAAAAATCTGACGTACTGACGTATTTTTGTTTTTTACTTGCCTTTATCTGTGCATAATCTTTTTTACTTAAGTTTTCTTTGCGGTCAACGTGTTTTGGATAAGGTTTGCAGATTGAATCTTTAGGAAAAGCCGAAGAAACAATCAGCGGAGGCTCTGCAGATTTTGACTCGTCCAGAAACTTTTTTACAGCCTCGTCGCCTTCATGGTTTGCAATCCCCCAGACAATATGACCCCAGATTGTGTCGCCTTTTAAAACAGTTGCAAGCGGAGAATTAAGTTTTATAGTTGCTTTGTAAAATTGCATAAAAACCTCACACCTACAAAGTGATTGCGTTTCCGTTTTCGTCTTTTAAATCCGCAAATTCAATCTGACCATTTCCGCGGCTTCCACCACCACCAAGGTAGTCGCTCTGCAAGATTTTTAATGATTCTTTTACGACGCTTTCAAAATAATCTCTGTCCATTTTTCCGCCGTCGCCAGTGTCGATTACACGGTAAGAAATTTCAAAATCAAATTCTACGCCGGGAACTACGCGTTCAATTGGACGAGGATTTGCTTCTGCAGTAATTCTGTTAAGAGAGTTTTCATTTTTTTCTTCAACAAGAGGAAGCCCGCTTTTAAACTTTTCTTTCCATTCATTTGTTAAAACTGCATCACGAACAATAAGACGAGTCGGACCGCGGTCATTTGCAGAATCAGAATTATTTGCACTTCCAAAAACACGACAGATTTCACAGTCAGCCATTCCACAAGAACAAACTTTTCCGCCAGTTTTTTCAAGTTTGCCAGTTTTCCATTCCATAATTGAACGCATTTTTCCTTTTAAAGAAGAGCCTGGAATGTAAGGTTCGTGAGTAAGTGGATTTCTGATAATCGGGTTATCCATTCCGCCAATTTCAACTTTTTCGTTTCCTGCCCCTATGTGAAGACCTGTTTTTACAACAATTTTTCCTGAAATTTTCTTTGTTTCTATCTGTTTCATAATAAATCACCTTATCCTTAAAATTATTTACAACTACTTGGAGCCAATTCGTAATAGAATCCGTATGCAGCCTCAAAAAGATTTACAAAAATGTGGTAATCTTCCTGAGTTTTAATTAAATCAATACCTGAAGAAATAAATGCTTCAAGATTATTGTAAACACCTTTTTCCGCTGACTTTTGTTTTGAAGCACGGGCCACAGCATAAGCAACTTTTGACTTAATCATTTTTATGTAAGGCAACTGTTTTTCCCACTGATTTTCCTGTAAAGTTAAAATCTGTTCAAAACGCTTTACCTCATCAAAAACACGGCGAAGTTGCGTTGAAGTAACGCCAATATCTTTGCCGCTCCTGTCTTTTCCCTTAAAAGATTCTGCAACTTTTTTTGCAACACCATCGAATAAATCCGGTTTTACAGTTTTACCGTCATCTTTGTAAAAAGTTTGAATCTTTACAGCATCTGGTGTTACAGATTTATCTTCAGCTCTCTGCCCTCCACCAAAATTTCCACTTCTGCTCCCATATCCTTGTGAATTACCATAATTTTGATATCCCATCATTTTCCTCCTATTGTCTTTGCCTATATAAAGCATAACTTACCGCTATGCGTGAATTAATCATTGACTCCGGACTTTCACCGAACTTAGTCAATTTCGCTTTTATTTCAGCATCTTTTACATTCCGCGAAATTATATAAATCAAATTACTTTTCCAGATTCTGTCTTTTGGATTTATAAGTTCACTTACATCTGCAACGCCATCCTGCCCCTCTTTTTTACCAAGACTTTTTTCAGCACGGTTTGCAAAATCTAAGAATTTATAAATTACGCCGGTAGAAAGTTTTTTATTTTCCAAAAGCGATTCAAGAAGTTTTCCGTCTTCCAGACATTTTTCGTATTCTTCCCAGCTGACAGTCGTTCCAAAAAGCGTAATGGCATTTTTTTGATTTTTTCCGTTACTGTATGATTTTGATTTTTCAAGATTTTCTTCTGCACTTTCTGCAATCGCCCGAACAGGCACATTAGAAGAAGAGAGCACAATTCCGCCGCTTATAGTTACAGACGGATTGTTGTTTGTAAATTTTTTGAGTTCCTTTTGAAAATCAAGGGCAAACTGCAAAACGCTGTCCCAGGCACCAAGAACACACAAATCGTCCCCACCGGAAAAAACTGTGTAGATTTTATTTTCATAAGAATCCCCATTCTGATCTTTGTGATTTTTTACAAACCAGGCATAAAAACTC
>CAVCWN010000050.1:0-8095 GCA_963605975.1 Desulfovibrionaceae bacterium
GCCGTAAAATAATGAAGCTTTTGTCAAGAAAACAAATTGCAGAGGCCATGGAACGTTTTAAAAAACAAAATCCATGTCCTCAGCCGGAATTGCTTGCGCCTAACCCTTACTGCTTTTTACTGAGCGTTGTGCTTAGCGCGCAGGCAACTGACCGCAGCGTAAATTCTGCAACAAAAACTTTGTATAAAGTTGCTGACAGTCCTGAAAAAATTCTTGTCCTGGGACAGGAAGGCCTTATCCCCTACATAAAATCCATCGGCCTTTACAGAAACAAGGCTAAAAATATTATTTCTTTAAGTAAGACTTTAATTGAAAAATTTGACGGCCAGGTGCCTTCTGCTCGGGAAGACTTGGAATCTTTAAGCGGGGTGGGAAGAAAAACTGCAAATGTTGTTTTAAATGTAGTCTTTGGCCAGGCGACAATGCCGGTTGACACCCACTTAATGCGCATTTGTCCAAAAATCGGTTTTGCCCAGGGCAAAAATCCTTTACAAGTAGAAGAGTCACTTTTAAATCGCATTCCAGAAGAATACCTGCTTAATGCCCACCACTGGCTTTTGCTGCACGGTCGCTATGTCTGCACAGCCAGAAATCCAAAATGCGGTGAATGTATTATAAAAGATTTGTGCTGCCACAATTAGTGATTTTTCAAACATTCCTTCTAAAAAAAGAAAAAGGCCGGAAGTGACATTCCAGCCTTTATAAGTAAATCAATTTCACAAAAAGATTTTTTTTACCAGCTTAAACCTAAGCCCGCATAAATCACGTGGTCTGTTGCAGGTGACTGGCCCTTGAGTGAAGAAAGTGCATCCATTCCCTTGCTTTCGTATTCAGCAATTACTGTACTTACATCCCATGAAAGTTTGTAGTTGTAGCCGAATGTCACAAGGAAAACACCAACCCTTAAATCCATACCACCCCCCAGTTTTACAACTGCGTTCTGGTCAAATGAATAAAGGGCTGTTGCCATCAAGTAAGGTCTGATTTGTCCAAGGTTTGCATTTAACCCCAAAGACAAACCTGCATCCCAGGCTTGATTTGGCAAATTGTAACCGCCTTCAATTCCCATAAAAATAAAGTTGCAGATTTTCCATGTAAGATCCAAGTTGAAATTGTTCCATGTCATTTCTGCAAAATCCATAACAGGAAGTGTTAAAAGTGAATCGGCTGTAAAATAAAAAGCACCGCGTCCTTTGCGGACTTTTGGAGTTTCTGCTTCTTCATCTTCATATTCTTCTTCAAAGACTTCTTCTTCCAAAGCTTCTTCATCCTCTGCCTGAGCAAATGCTGCAAATGACAAAGAAAGAAAAGCGACTAGTAATAAAGCTAATTTCTTAAGTTTCATAAAAACCTCTCTTTTTCGAAAAACGAAAATCTATAAAATATCAACCTAACACTTTCAGTATAATTCTTTTTTTCCCATTTGTCCACTTTTGCAATTTTTTTTGATTTTTTTAGGATTTACCGGATTTAATATTTTTTCATTTTGCAATTCCAGTTGAAATCCCCAAAAAAAGAGTCATTTTTCTTTTTGGAAGCGGGCCTTTTTTATATTGAAGAAGGGATTTTTCTACTATATTATGAAAGCATGTTAAAGGGAAAATCTGTAATTATTGGAGTAAGTGGTAGCATCGCGGCATACAAGAGCGCTTTTCTTGTAAGCCTTCTTGTTAAAGCAGGCGCTGATGTTGATGTCATTATGACTAAAAACGCATGCAATTTTATAAATCCTGTCACTTTTGAAACTTTGACTGGTCACAAATGCTACACAGACACTTTTGACCGCAACTTTGAATTTAACGTGAATCATGTTTCTTTGGCAAAAAAAGCGGACCTTTTTTTAGTCGCACCTGCAACAGCAAATTTTATTGCAAAAGCGGCAAATGGTTTGGCCGATGACATGCTTACAACAACATTTCTTGCTTCAAAATGCCCAAAGCTTATTGCTCCGGCCATGAACACTGCAATGCTTGAAAATCCCGCAACTCAGGAAAACATAAAAAAATGCTCTTCTTACGGAATGACTTTTATTGATTCTGAAAGCGGCCGTTTAGCATGCGGTGATTGTGGCAAGGGAAAAATGGCAGAGGTAGAAATTCTTTTTGAACATATAAAAGCTGCCCTTTGCAAAAAAGATATGGCTGGAAAAAAAGTGCTTGTTACGGCAGGTCCGACAAGGGAAGCACTTGACCCTGTCCGCTTCATTACAAATCATTCTTCCGGAAAAATGGGGTACGCTATTGCAAAAAATGCTGCCTACCGCGGAGCCCAGGTAATTCTTGTGTCAGGGCCGGTAAATTTAAAAGAGCCTCTCTTTGCGAAAACCCTGCATGTGGAAAGTGCGGCACAAATGGCAGAAGAGGTGAAAAAATATTGTGAAAACTGTGATCTTATTGTAAAGGCGGCGGCGGTTGCGGATTTTACACCGGCAGATGTTTCTGATCAAAAAATAAAAAAATCTGGCCAGGAAGGAATGTCTTTGCAACTGAAAAAGACAGAAGACATTTTATCTTACCTTGGACAGCATAAAAATAAAAATCAGTTTTTGTGCGGATTTTCCATGGAAACAGAAAAGTTGATGGAAAATTCAAGGGCCAAACTGGAAAAGAAAAATCTTGATATGGTTTGCGCAAATTCTTTAAGGCAGGAAGGAGCTGGATTTGCATGCGACACAAATGTAATCACTTTGATTACAAAAGATCAGGCGCTTGACTTGCCGCTCATGTCTAAGGAAGATGCAGCTGGGGCTGTTTTAGATGCAATTCTTTACGGTCTGGATTTTGTGAAAGAAAATCCTGCAAAAGAAAAAAAGCAAAATTAATTTTTAATTTTTTTCTGCGGATTTTTCTGAGGATTTTTTTTAAGAAATTTAGTGAAGGTTTTTTATGGAAGGAAAAAAATCAGTTTTAAAAAAAATAGATTTTAAAAGTCTTGAAGGATTTCGTGTGGGCAATGCACAAAACTATGATGCCATGACCGGAGTAACGGCTTTGGTTTTTGACAAGCCAAATGTCTGCGGAATTGATATTTCTGGTGGAGGACCTGCCGCTCGTGAATCCTACCTTTTTACTCCCCTGGCTGCCCAGCAGTCTGTAACGGCACTTTTACTTTCAGGCGGTTCGGCATACGGACTTGAAGCGTCTTCTGGTGCCATGAAATATCTTGAAGAAAGAAATATGGGTTTTCACATGGGGCCACTGGTAGTTCCAATTGTTCCCCAGTCATGCATTTTCGACTTGGGAATTGGTTCATCTAAAATCCGGCCGGACATTCAAATGGGCTATGACGCCTGCCTTGATGCAGAAAAAAATAATCCTGTAAGTGGCAGTGTGGGCGCAGGAACAGGAGCAACTGTTGGAAAACTTTTTGGAATGAGAAGGGCGCAAAAGTCTGGAATAGGATATGCGGCTTTTGAATGTGGTCCACTTAAAGTGGGAGCAGTTGTTGTTGTAAATGCCTTTGGTGATATTTTTGATTACAGGAATGGCAAAAAGATTGCAGGCTTGATGAATGAAGAAAGAAGTGGCTTTTGCGATTTTGAAGAAAATTTTTATTCATATCAATTAAAATTTCCTCAGGGACAAAACACAACCATTGGCGCTGTAATTATGAATGGAACTTTCAGCCAGCAGCAAATGTCAAAGATTGCAGCCATGACACGGTCTGCCCTGGGCCGCAGCATTAATCCTGTGGGAACAGGCGTTGACGGTGACACCATTTATGCCATTTCAACTGGCGGTGTAAAAAGTGATGTTAACCTGGCCGGAACTTTAGCATGCCGTGCTTTAAGTGAAGCGATTATTGATGCAGTAAAATCTTCTGCCATGTCTAATGAAGAATTTCTTAGTTTAGGACAAGGCTGAAAATTGCAAATTTTGCGGACAGCTTTAAGCAAACTTTGAACAAACATTGAACCAACTTTAAGCCAACTTTAAGCCAACTTGCAAAAGAGAAATTTTATGAATGAAGAAATACTTGAAAATGCAAATGCAATTTCTAATGAAAATGAAGTCCTTTCTCAAAGTGAAAAATTTTTTGATCCTGAAAAAATAAAACTTTTTTTTACAGACATTTCGCATTTAAAAAAAATTATTGTCAGCATTTTTATTCTTGCCCTACTTTTTTTCATTTACAAACTTTTGAAAAAAATAATTAATGTAAGTGCAAAGGATAAAATTCAGCCTCACACTAAAATGATTTTAAATAAAATCGTCAGCTACACTTTTTATGTTGCTACAGGGATGTTTGTTTTAAATCTTTTTGGTGTAAATTTAAGCGCCATCTGGGGAGCGGCGGGCATTGCAGGACTGGCAATTGGTTTTGCAGCACAAACTGCTGTCGGCAATATCATTTCGGGAATGTTTGTTCTTGGAGAAAAGGCCCTTAAGGTGGGCGATTTTATTGAAGTGGACGGCCAGATGGGAACGGTAGATTCGGTAGGTTTACTTTCCGTAAAAATCCATACGCCAAACAATCAAATGGTCAGAATTCCAAACAATAAAATCTTAGACACTAATTTGATAAATTATTCTCACTTTGGAAAGCGCCGCATGGTTTTTGAAATTCCACTTGCCTATAGTGAAGATATGACAAAAGCCCTTGAAGCTGCCCAAAAAGTTCCAGACCTTTGCCCGACAGTTTTAAAAAATCCAGAAGCATTTGCTTACTATGACGGATTTTCGGATGCGGTAAATTTAAGACTTGCTGTCTGGTTTAAAAATAAAGATTTTATTCAGACAAAAAATGATGTTTACATCAACCTTGCAAAAGTGTTTAATAGGGAAGGAATTTCCATTCAATACAAACATGTCAATGTTAAACTTTTTGATGAAGAAAAAGTAAATTCAAAAAAGAAAAAAATAAACTCAAAGGTGTCTTCTAAATCAACTTTGAAAAAATAAAAGTAAGGGGTTAAAAATGTCAGTCGGCTGGATTATTTTTATTGTGCTAGCGTCACTTCTTTTGATTGCAATTATTGCAGCAAATATTGAACTTAGTCTTTTTTTGTCACCTCACGGTTTCTGGGCAAAGATTTTTAAAACAAAAAAAGCTCAGCCTGGAAATGACATTCTATTAAAAGAAGATGATCTAAAGGAAAAAGTTCAGACATGGCTTGAAAAAGCAAAAGTAAAAAATTTATGGACCACATCTTTTGATTCTCTTTGCCTTCATGCCTTGTGCATCAGGCAGAAAAAACTTTCTCACAAATGGGTCATCTGCCTGCACGGTTACAGCGGACATTTTTTAACAGTAGAAGCTTTTGGTCTGGAATATTTTAATCACTCCTACAATGTTCTTTTGCCAGACATGAGAAGCTATGGAAAAAGCCAGGGCCAATCTACAGGCATGGGCTATCTTGAAAAAAAAGACATTCTTGAATGGATAAAAGAGATTTTAAAAATCGATTCTAAGGCAGAAATTGTCCTTCACGGAGTCAGCATGGGGGCAGCCTGCGTGATGATGCTGAGCGGCGAAAAATTGTGCGAAAACGTAAAGTGCCTTGTGAGCGATTGCGCCTACACATCTGTCTGGGATGAATTTAAGGAAATCAGAAAAAATAAATTTCACTTGCCGGCTTTTCCAATGCTCTACCTTTGCGGACTCTTTTGCAAAATCAGAAAAGGATTTTTCTTTCACCAGGCTTCCTGCACAAAAGCTTTGTCAAAATGCGAAAAACCTGTTTACATGATTCATGGGGCCGAAGATAAATTTGTTCCCTGCAAGATGATCATAAAAAATTACATGGCACTTAAAGATGTAAAAAAAGACTGGTACCTGCTTGCGGGAACGGAACACGCCCAGGCTCTTTACAAAAACAGCGAACTCTACTGGCGAAAGATTTTTTCTTTTGTTGACCAATTTGTGGGCTTGCCTTCTGCGGCTGTCTCTTTGTAAAGTTCATTAAAAAATCACCAGAAAAAAATATTTAAAAAAATTCATATTTTTTGGTAAATTCTGCATTTTAAAAACGTATAATCTTATATGAAAGTACAAGTTAAATATATGTTTTTATCAATGCAGATTTTTTTTCTGCTTTTGCCAGTTGGATTTTCTTCCTGCCTTTTCTACAGGGAAAATTATGCTGATTTTTCTGTTCCCCAGGAAGTAATAGAAGCATCTGAAACGAGTGAAGTCTATCTTTCTTACATGACGTTGGCAGGCCTTGAAGTGCATGAAGTTATTTCAAAAGGTGAACTGGAAAAAGGCCTTTTGTTGCCTGCAAAAAAGAACCTTCCCTTTCCCCTGCTGCTTTATGTAAAAGGAAAAAGTCTTGAAGTTTACGGAGCAATTTTTCCTTACACAAAACAAGTGTCAAAAAAAGGAGAACTTGCTGCTTCTGTTTTGCAGGGACTTTATGCTGGAGCCGAAAAATCTGATGTGCAGACTTTTTCGAAAGTGCAGGAATATTTGGCCTACTTTAACTGGCAAAAGTTCATAAAGGAATGTGAAGCGCTTGAAGAACCAGATAAAGTGGACAGGCAAAAAATTATGGAAGACATAGCGGCCGGCACATTCAGTAAATCTTCTTTGATTTATTGATAAGAGGATCTTTGAAAATGGTGCATTTGTAAAAAAATAAAATCATGAAAAAAATTGATTTTTGTCATATCCAACAAAAAAAAGGTCTCCATCTCAAATCAAAAAAAATAAAAATATTTGCAGTTGGAAAAAATGCGGAAGCGGTGTAAAATAAAAAAATGAAAATAAGGGCGGGATTTTTTTTATTTTTGGCAACATCGCTGATTTTTGCTTCATGCGCAAAAAAGACAAATATAATTTTGCCAGGCGAAAATGCAGAAGACATTTCTAGCGAAACTGTAAAAAGCCACCAGTGGTTTTGCTTTACAGAAAATGGATTTGAAGAAATTGATCTTCCACAAAACGCATCTGGACTTTTGAAAAAACCGTGGACAGAAGCCATTCGAATTTCTTCGGCAGCAAATATTCCTTCAAAAGAATATGCGCGGTCTGGCATTGCAGACGCTTATGCAATCGTAAACCGCCTGGGGGTATTGACACTTGACGGTGGAAACGTACGTCTTTACCAGGACAAATCAATTTTTTCAGGCGAAACGGCGGACTCTCTTGTTTTTTCCGGAGCACATCCAGTTTTTTGCCTTTACCGCAACACTTTTTTTAACGAAGGTTTTTCTGTAACTTATGAAGCCCTTCAACAATCAAGGCCTTTTTTAGTTCAATTTAATCCGGAAACAAAAATGTCTTACCCCCTTGTTTCTTATGCGAATTTAAATTTAAAAGATGATGAAGAAATTTCCGGATTTTTCTGGGATGGAAAATCCTGGGCATGCTCAATAAAAAATCAAAGTGAAGATTTTGTTCAATTTAATTATCTGTCATGGTCACCAATTGTAAATCTTTCGGATTTGTCACCGGCTTTGAACAAAGACCTTTTTGTTTTTGAAGAAATAAGTGAAAGCCAGTACCGTGCTTTAAATACACCAAGGCTTTTTAAAGATGCACCTGGGCAGTTAAAAAAATTGCTTTCTTCCATTCCGCAAAGCATGTGCGTCTATGTCATTTACAGGGACGAAAGCGGAACCAGCCCAAAAAGTTATTATCAGGAAGGAAATGGAAGCAGGCCTTTAAATGCCAAAGCAATTATTGCACCGGCAGCATCTTTGGTGGCAGCAGTTTTTGAAGACGGAACAACTTACGTAAAAAACACAGAAAGTGATGAATTACACGCCTTCCGTTTGCCAAAACTTCCTGGCGCCTACAAGTACGGTGAAGTGTGCATTTCAAAAAAGACAATGCTTGTTTCCTGGGAAGAAACAGATTTTTACAAAAGCGGGCGGTCAGGTTTTATTAAAGTGGATTTGGAAAGTCTTTTGGGAATTTGATTTTTTTTGATGGAGATGAGTTTTGTGGCTGAAGGGGCTGGTTAGGGAAAGGAAATTCTGTTTTGGGGAGATGTGATGAATGGTTTCGAAACAAACATTTGTCCACATAACATGCGCCGGATGTTTTCGAAACAAACATCTGTTCACGTACCAGGCGCCGGCTGTTTTCGAAACAAACATTTGTTCACGTAACAGGTGCCAGCTGTTTTCGAAACAAACATTTGTTCACGTAC
>CAVCWN010000051.1:0-2369 GCA_963605975.1 Desulfovibrionaceae bacterium
TTCCAGCAAAAAAGCAGCCCATTCTTTTTGAAGGTTAAGAGCATCTTCATCCCAAAAGCCCAGACAGTGGCGACTCTTCCAGCCAGACACCAAATCCAGTTCCTTTTTGTAACCATCCGCACTAGAAATATCCCTGCCCGTCAAAAGATTCAAGTTGGAATAAATGCCATTCTTTTTTAAAGCAGCGAAAAAGTAATCAAAATCGTCCAGCCGCTTTTTGTCAACCACCCACTTACCAGCAGGATTTTTTTTCAAAAAACAATTTGTCCAGTTGGCATCCGTGTGGTGAAAGCGAATACAATTGTAGCCCTGATTAGCCAAAGCCTGGGCATAAAAATCTGCCTGCCTGTGACTGGTTGGAAATTCGGACAAGTTAGTTCCAAAAATCCTAAGTCGCTTTCCATTCGCTTCCAAGTGGCCGTCAGACGAAAGAACAATGCGGTCTGCCTCGCCAATTTCACTGTTCAAGTAAGCAGCCGAAATCAAAGACTCATTCGTAAGCTTGTAATGATTAAAATGAAAAGCGTTCGCCGCAGATTCAGCAAAAGCCCCCGTCAAAAAAATTGCCCCAGCAAAAAAAGTAAATAAAATCTTTCTCATAAAAATATTGTAATGGAAATTTTATATAAAGCAAATTTTTTTTAAAGCATACCGCCTGACGTTAACCGCTGTTCCGCAACTCACTAACGTTCGGTTGCCAAAGTAAACTTTGGCAACTGCTTCGCATTGCTCCATAGCGGGCTAGGCGCAGTCTAAAAACAAAAAAAGAATTCTAAAAAAGAAATTATTTGTAAAGCTCAATAATTTTTTCAGCATCGCTTAAAATTTCTTTTTGCAGTTCCACAGGCTTTAAAACTTTTACAGACGAGCCAAAACTCAAAAGCCAGCTTTTTATCTGCTGCTTTTGGTTAGAAGAAAATTTTAAAGTAACGCTGCCGTCCTCATTTTGAAGGGCCACTTGATTTTTATGCCAGTCCCTTTCCAGAATATAAGTTGCAAGTCCTTCTGAAAACAAAAGTTCATAATCTTCAAAAGCATCCTTGTTGCGCCAAATTCCAAAAGAAGGATCCACTTCCTTTTCCAAAACATAATCGTCTGGAATTTCAAACTTGTCTTTTGACAAAGAAATTTCTTTTATCCTGGACAAGGCGTAAACCCGCCTGTCATCACAGGAATGGTCATAACCTATCACATACCAGTTGCCCTTCTGGCACAAAACCTGGTAGGGATCAAAAATTTTATCCTTATAATCCCTCCTGTAAGAAGAACGGTATTTAAAATTCATCACACGGCGCAGTTTTATGGCTTTAAAAATCTTTTTAAAAACATCCCTTTCAATCTTTGGCAGGGGGTCACTTATAAAAACCACATCCTGGTTTAAAAAAGCAGTATCCACAGTCACTTGGTCAGGCAACATATCCGTCACCTTGGCCATAATATTTTTAAATGAAGCTTCCAGAGGCGTATTTTTGTACTGTTCCATAAGAGGCATCAAAGTAGAAATGGTAAAAAGATCACCTTCCGTCAAAACCACATTTTGAATCATAAAAGTAGGGTCTGTGTAATAGTAGCCCCTTCGCAGGCGGTCATACTCAATAGGCGCCATGTAACGGTCCTGCAAAAATTCAATATCACGCAAAATCGTTCTGCGGCTGACCCCATGTTTTTTAACCATATCTTCAACGCTGGGGTAAGAACCACTTCTAATCCACTTTTCAATTTGAATAAGCCTGGATGTCTTAAATTTATCTTCTCTGTCTGCCATAAAAAAATTATACCACACTTTCAAAGTGCCAGCCACTGTCACCCTGAAAAAAATTGAATTTTTTAGAAGCCTCAAAAAAAAATAAAAAAATATTTTTTAAGTGACACTCATTGTCACTCTCACCCAATTATAATGGCCTCAATTGGAAGAGATAAATATATAAAGGGTGCCGTTTTAAGTGCCCGCATAATTTTTTAAGGAGGCAAGAATTTCCCCACCAAATTAAAAATATAAGGGAGTTTCTAAAAATTACAATTTTTAGAGACTCCCATAAATTACAAAAAGTTTTCCCCCACTAAAAAATCCCTGTCTTTTCTTTAGCCAACCCACAGGGCTAAGAGAAGGCAGGGTCTTTTTTTTCGTAAAGAGTCTATTTTTATAAATTTGATTTTTCTAAAAAAAAGGAAAGTCTCCTTTTAATTGAGCAGCTGTGCTGCAAAGCCTGGCCTAAGTGCTTTACGAAAGATGCATTTCTTTTCCCAAAAATACATAGCCAGCCGTATGATGAGCGACGGCTGAAAGCCGGAAAAACTCACGAGGCGAGTTTTTAGCGAAGAAGCTGAGCAGCTGTGCTGCGAAGCCTGAGACAAGTCCTTTACAAAAA
>CAVCWN010000052.1:0-7408 GCA_963605975.1 Desulfovibrionaceae bacterium
TGCTTTTCGACTTATGGAAATCTTAAATTCTTCTGCTGGGCAAAGTTTTTGTTTTATTCATGTGAAATAAGAAGAAATTGAAAAAGACCATTCCCCCCGCGCCAGGGATTGGAGGTGCGCCGAAGGCGGCCACCGCAACGGAGCCGAAGGCGTAGTGAGGAGGCTGGAGCGATAGCGGAACACCGCAAAGCCCGGTGCCCATTGCGACTAGCAATGGGCAGGCGCCAAAAAAATCAAAATGCAAAAAATAGATTTTCCCACCAAAAAATGCTACACTCACCCCATGATTTCTTTTGCAAGTGATTACATTGCGGGCTCTCACCCTCAGGTTTTACAAAAACTTTTTGAAACAAATCTTGAAAACTTACCAGGTTACGGAAGTGACAAATATTGCCAGAGCGCGGCGGAAAAAATAAAAGCGGCCTGTGACTGCCCGGAGGCGCAAATCTTTTTTGTTACCGGCGGAACTCAAACAAATCAGCTTGTGATAAGTTCTGTTTTGCAAAATTACCAAGGCGTGATTGCGGCAACGACTGGCCATGTAAGCGTGCACGAAGCTGGTGCGATTGAATATACCGGCCACAAAGTTTTGACCCTTCCGGAAAAAGACGGAAAACTAAAAGCCGATGCCGTAAAATCTTATCTTGAAAATTTTTACGCTGACGAAAATTTTGAACACATGGTCCAGCCTGGAATGGTTTACATTTCTTTTCCGACTGAATACGGCGGACTTTATTCAAAAAAAGAACTGGCCGACCTTTACAAAGTTTGCAAGGAATATAAAATTCCGCTTTACATAGACGGGGCTCGGCTGGGCTATGGGCTTTCGAGTGATGAATGTGACATAAAACTTTGCGATTTGAAGGATTTGTGCGATATTTTTTACATTGGCGGAACGAAAGTTGGTGCATTTTGCGGCGAAGCGGTCGTTTTTACCCACAAAAATGCTCCACTCCATTTTACAACTCAAATAAAACAACACGGAGCCCTGCTTGCAAAGGGCTGGCTTGTCGGTGCGCAATTTGACGCTCTTTTTACAGATGATTTGTATTTTAAAATCAGTCGCCACGCAATCAAAATGGCTGGCCTTTTAAAAAAACTTTTTTCCGAAAAAGGATTTACATTTTTCAGACAGTCCCCAACCAATCAGATTTTTATAATTTTGGAAAATCAGCAAATACAGGACCTTCAAAAATCGGTCAATTTCAGTTTTTGGGAAAAGTACGATGAAAATCACACTGTGGTAAGGTTTGCGACAAGCTGGTCCACAAAAGAATCGGATATTGAAGAATTGAAAAAGATTTTGGGATAAGTGGTGGGGTTGAGCAATACGGGCGTGCCGGCAGACAAGCTGCCGTCGGCTGTTAGCTTGAAACTTCACACTTCGTGCTCGTTGCAGGTAGCGCACTTCGCTAGCGCTCAAAGTCCTCGGGGCACAAATTGTGCCCCTCCGGGCTTCGGCTTCGGCAGTTGAAACTGCCATCGCCGGTGCTCCATAGCCTCACGCTTTGTCTTCCAACAGCCAGTCCAAAATATTCCTATGAATTATCCCATCCCTAGAAAAATTAAACTTATCCATCGAAAGCACATATTTTGGAAAATTATCTTTTACTTCCTTGTAAGCACCAAATTCCTGGTCAATAGTTTCCTTGGAAGCAAGCAGGTAGCAGACCTGGAAATAGCATTTTTCATTTCCTTTTTGGGCGACAAAATCAATTTCGGCATTTTTAAGGCTGCCAATGTAAACATCATAGCCACGACACAAAAGTTCGTTGTAGACAATATTTTCAAGACTCGCCCCAATGTCAGTTTTTGTAGAATGGATTCTGGCAAGACTTACATCGGCAAGATAATATTTTTCAAAAGTGGAAAGAACTTTTTTACCCTGAATATCATAACGCGAAACCTTGTTCAAAATGCAGGAATTCGTAATGAAGGCAAGATAATTGTAAAGAGATTCTTTTGAACATTCCCGGTTTTCACTTTTTAAAAAATTCACAATGGACTTGGCAGAAAAAATCTGCGACATATTAATAGAAAGATAGTCCATAATTTTGTTTAAAAGTGCGATATTCTGAATTTTGTACCTTGAAACAACATCTTTTAAAACTATTGAATCATACAAATCCGAAAAAAAGATTCTAAGTTCATTTTCACTGTGCAGAGAAAAACGCTGCGGCATTCCTCCCCACTGAATGTAGTCCATGAGGGCATTTTCGTCAGCAGTTTTTATATTTTGAATTTCAAGGGCTTCTGCAAAAGTAAACGGCAGGATTTTAAAAGAAACATAACGACCGGAAAGAAGCGTTGCCAATTCCCCAGACAAAAGTTTTGCATTTGAACCGGTGATAAAAATGCTGGTGTTCAAAAGCCTGAAAGAATTGATTGCTTTTTCAAAATTCTTGACGTTCTGGATTTCATCAAAAAAAAGATAATATTTTTTGTCGTCAGTTATGAGATTTTTTATGTAATTGTAAAGCGAGATTTCGTCTTTTAAAGCAGAAAATTGCAAATCCTCAAAATTTATGAATATTTTGTGAGAGCTGTCAGTTTTTATTTCATCTGCAATCTGTCGCAAAATAACAGATTTTCCACAGCGCCGTATTCCAGTAAGCAGTTTGATGAGTTCATTTTCATAAAAAGGCCGTATTTTTTTAAGCCAGTATTCTCTTGAAACCATACGGTTATAATAGACCAGGTTGTAAAAATTTGCAAGTTGTATAATTGAAACGTACTGGATAATAAAATTTAGCAAAGTGCACAATTGAAACGTACTAAACTTAATGTAAGTTCACGCAAGCAGCCAGTGCCGCCTTCCACTTTTCATCTTTTAAGGCTGCGTGTTCCATAACAAATTTTGTGTCCAGAAGGATTCCGTGGATTTTATACCAGGATTTTTGGCAACCGTTTTTTTCATCATTAGAAATCGGGGAAATATAATCCGCACTGGCCCAGCCTATATTTTTCATTTTTCCAGAATTTGTGCCACCTTCCAGATTTGCAGGCATTATAAAAGCGTTAAAAATTGAATTTTCTTTTATATTTTCACGAATATTTTTTGGCAAAGGTTTTTCTACCCCACTAGACTTTGCATTTTCTTCTATATTTTTGCCGTATGCCAATTGCTTTACAATGCTTGAACTGTCAGGAAGATGATATTTATTTTCG
Source organism: Desulfovibrionaceae bacterium (assembly GCA_963605975.1). Classification (GTDB taxonomy): domain Bacteria; phylum Spirochaetota; class Spirochaetia; order Treponematales; family Treponemataceae; genus Treponema_D. Next base: position 3,169 of record CAVCWN010000052.1, read on the forward strand.
CTAGCACCATAACGATAATATTTTGCATCCAGCACAAAAATCTTTTGACCCTCTTTCCCGCGGTTTAAAATCATGATTGTGTCAGGCCTTAAAGAATTGCGTTTTTCATCATCAGCAAAAGTAAAAGTGCTTTCTGTATTCTCTTTTCCATAAAGGCGCCAGTAAACTTTTGGGTAAAACTTTTCCTTATCACTTTCGCCAAAAATTGAATCTATCATCCGCTCCCAGATGACGTGAAAATTTTCAGTTCCGTAAACAAAATCTTTTTTTTCGTTAAAATCGTCCAGCCACTCAAGGACATCAATCATATTTTTAAAAAGAAAAAGCGTATTTTCATTAAAAGTTTCACTCGCAACTTTTTTAATCACAGAGAGAAAGAGGGCCTTATTCATTTTAAGCTCGCTCTTTTGTGGCATAAAAGTCGTAAACAAAAATCCCAATTTTGAAAAACACTCGTAAATCACTGCCTTGTGGATTTTACAAATCATTTCGCTTTGGCTGTAAAGATTTTTCTGAGTGATAAAATCAAGATAAAAAACATTCCCGTCAGAAAACTGTGGCTTTACATTTTTAATCGTACGCCCCCAGCTAATTTTTCCGCCAGCATTTTTCTGATAGCGCTGTTCTTTTATAGAAAAATATCCGTTAGAAAGAAAATCTCGGATTATAAAAATGTAAGCATGGATAGGAAAAACTTTCTGCGGATTTTTTGAATAGGGATTGCCTTGCAAAAGATTTTCGCCCTTTTCGCCGTAAGTTCGCAAGATATGGATTAAATTCAAAATGTTTGAGCGGATTTCTTTTTCATCAGCATGGTCGCTGGGTTTACGGTAACCTACAGGAAAGTAGATTTTTAATTTGCCGTCTGTGCATTTTAGGCCTGTGAATTTGTCAGAAAAGTTTTCTGTAGTGGAAAAGTCGGATGAGTCGGTGAAGTAGGTGCAGAGAGAGGATAGGGGAAAAGAGTTATCCATAAAAATTAATTTTCCACTTCAGGAAGTTTTTTCTCGTTTTCTGCGAATTCAAGCACTTTGAAAATTCCAAAATTCTTTTCTGACATTGAAACCTTACTTTGCAAATCTTCAAAAGAATCAGCATCCACAAAATAATTTTCGCGGTCAAATTTAAAAGCGTCATCCCAAAGATATTTTAAAATCTTATTTTTAAAGGCTTCCTCTTTGATTACAAATTTGTCTTCATCATTTTTTTCCGCCTTTACAAACCAGCAGCCCAAACGCTTGTCCACCATGCTTGAAAATCCAGAATCTTTTGATGCTTGGGCGATTGTTTGATTGATTTTTGTCTGAAAAGTTTCCCAGGCAACGAGAGAACCTTCAAAAATTGCATTACGCTGATTTTCTATCGCTGAACCAGGCTCATTTTCTTCAGGGAACTTATTCGGCACAAGGCACATATTCCAACGCCGTTGAAAAGCGTTATCCAGAACAAAAACATTCTGGTCGCTGGTGTTCATCGTGGCAAGGAGGGAAAGATTTGGAGGCAGGCGTATGCCGGTGTTTGCAGAAAAATGAAGATTTCCTATTTCGATTGATTTTTGAGTTTCATCTTGAGACTTTTTTGCAATTCCATCATCTTCATTTTCCAACCTATGCTTTTCATCAGTATACAAATTTTCCCGAATATACCAATTTATGAATTCGTTTTCTATTGAATAAGAACTCCAGCCTTCTTTATAAGTATAGCCAGTAACAGAAACTTCTTTTCCTGAATCAATTCTATCTAATAACTGAAAGTATTCTCCAAAAATCGCGGCTGCATTTCCACGATTGATTTCTTCAATAATTAGATAATATTTTTTATTTGGATGAAGATAAGACCTTCGCAAAATTTTTGCCAAAGGACCTGGCTTAAATTTATATTCTATATTTCCATCAACATTAGTCGGTAAAATCTGACCCACAAAATCAGCATTGGTATATTCAGGATGAAAAACCACACGCATTTTTTGCTCTTCAGGAAGATTTTCAGTTTCTTTGTCTATTTTATTACTTTTTCCTGAACCAGGGACACCGTAGTAGATGGTTTGGGAGAAGTTCTTTACATAATCATCTGAATTATTTACAACACCAAAATTCTCAAAAAAAGCTTTTTTGTCATTTCTATCAACATTTATTTCCATTTTATATTTATCCTTCATCGTTATTAAAATTTTATTATCTGTTACTCGTAAAAAATCTGAATATCTATTGATGAGATTTGCTAAAATATCCAATTCTCCAATTTCATCATTAAACATTTTATTTAATAATGAAGGAAAATTTGTTTCACATGATTTTTCTTTATTCAACAGTTCTATCAATGTATTTTCAAAATACATTGGCTTTTCAATATTCTTAAAACCTTTTTTCGTATAAGGATTTGGAACATAATATTTTTTAAACCAAGCATGCAAATACCTTTCAGCTTCTTTTATAGAAATATTGTTTATAAACCTTGGATGATAAATTCCATCCTCACTTATATAATAAAGTCCAGTCTGACAAGCCAACTGATAACCTGTTGTATTAAAACTTTCTCCCCAAATAGATTTTGCCATAATGCTTTTAAATTCATCTTTTGAAATTTCTGTTTTAGGAAGATATTTTACAATTTCACAGATATTTTCTGGCGTTGCATTTCGCCAACGACATATAGGATCCGCCATTATTCAATATCTCCTGCTAAAGTTGGATAAGATTCAAGAATTGAATTCATAATATGAATAAGAACATCAACAACTATTGAGTTTCCAGCTTGTTGGTAAGCAGAAGTATCAGATACAGGAATTATAAAATTATCTGAAAATCCCATAAGCCTAAAACATTCTCTTGGTGTTAATTTTCTAAGTCTTCCATCTGTGGTAACATAATTGTCAACTCCTGCACGATGCATTTTATGCATCGTTGTTAAAAGAGGCCGAGCTACTTCTAAATCCGTTTTTGGTCTTGTATAAAAACCTTTTGTCCCTGTTGCAAGAACATATTTTCTTACCTTTTCAGATAAAAAATATTTTTCTAAGTCTTTTGTTATATTTTTCTTTGCATCATTTTCACTTTGAAAAACAAAATCACCATGCCAATTGAACTGTTGATTTTTTTTCTGACAAAGTTGAATATCACCATCAATTTGTGTATATCGCTTAGTTAGATTTTTTTCATCAGTAACAAAATCAACACCTTTTTTAGGAAGAAAATATCCTCCTGGAGCATTATCAAGAAGGAAATCTTGCATTTTCTTTTTTAATTCTATTGGACTAGGAAAATCGAATTTTTTTTCAAGTACCAAATCATTTCTAAATCCAACTACAAATACTCTTTCCCTATTTTGCGGGATTCCGTAATCTTTAGCATTTAATACTTTATACTTCCAGGTATAATTTAAGTCTGTGAAAATTTTTTGTATTGTTTTCCAAGTTCTCCCTTCATCATTACTTAAAAGGGCTTTCACATTTTCATAAATAAATACCTTTGGATGAATTTCTTTTACAAGACGAGCATATTCATAAAAAAGGGTTCCCCTCGTATCAGCAAGGCCTCGTTGTTTTCCAACTAAACTAAAAGATTGACAAGGACTTCCTCCAACAAATAAATCAACTTGATTTTCATATTGTTTACCATCAAGAAAAGAAACATTCCAATGAAAATCTTTGTTGTCGATTTTATAATTCGCAGTATAAGTTTTTTTTACTTTATTGCTATCTTCCTTACTCTTATAAAGAGAATCTACAAATTCTTTTTTTTCTTCATAATTAGAAAATTTTGAAAGTTCCTTCAAAATTTTAAAAGAATTTATTTTTTCATGGAGCATACTCGTTCTTTGACATATATCTTTTAACTTCCTAGAAATTTTATTTTCCGTTGAATTTGAAAGATTCATTAATTTATAATTTTTGAGTTCTTCATTCGTCTTTGAAAGAATCAAATTTAATTCAGCTTTATAAATTTTATCTTCTTCAGTTTGATTCTTTATATTTTTTATAACTGTAGTAAGTTCTTCTAATTCTTTTTCGATTTCTATAATATTTTCTGGAATTTTTTTAGAAAGAATATCTACGTCCCCATTATCACAAGCAAAAACAATTTCATGAGGGATATTCATTCTATCTAAAGCATGCTCAATTGCTCCAATTCCGCTAAAAACAGTAGCAAGTTTTAATTTTCTTTGAGAATTCTGTCCTTTTAAACCACCGTTTTACAGGACAATCTGCTAATCAAAAAAAAGCATCTCGAATAAAAGTTCA
>CAVCWN010000053.1:0-13223 GCA_963605975.1 Desulfovibrionaceae bacterium
CAAAAGAAAATCCTGTAGAAGAAAATCTTACTGGTGAAACTCCTGCTGATGAAAGCGGAAATAATTTCGCGCTGGACGAAGCTGAGGCTGCTGTTCCTACAGAAAAGACTGCTGCAGAAAGTGACGACTTTCCTTCATTTGAAAATATTTCTCTTGAAGACGATTCTGTTACAGAGGAAAGCCCTCTTGAAGAAAAAGATAATGCGATTGAAGAGGATTTAAATCCTTTACCGGAAGATGAAAATCTTTTGGATGAAGAAACCACAATCGACATTCCAGTAATTTCGGATGAAGATGCTGCCCTTGTTGAATCTTCTTTGGAGGATTTTGAAGCACCTTCTGTGGCTGAAAGTGATACTGCGGATGTTGATGTGGCAACTGTAGAAGAAAAGGATGCTGCAGATGCCGATGTTGCATCTGTAGAAGAAAGCGATAGTCCGGTAAAGGAAAGCGCAGATGATGACATTTTTGTAGAAGCTGAACTTGAAGATGAAAATCCTGCTCTTGAAGAAGAAGCTGTAACTCTTGAAGAAGAAAATGCTGCTTCAAAAGGAAGCGCTCTCTCTGTTGAAGAAGAAGCGCCAGCTTTTGAAAAAGGCACACCAGTTATTAAAGAAAGCCTTTCTATTGAAGAATCACCAGATTCCAAAGAAAGCGCTGCTGTTATTGAAGATGAAACTACAGCTCTTGAAGAAGAGATTGCACCTGTAGAAGAAAGTATCGTCTCTTTTGAAGAAGATACGCCTTCTGCTGAAGAAAATACTGCAGCTGTTGAAGAAGAAGCTGCCCCTGCTGTTACAGAAAACCTTCCTCTTGAAGAAGAAGTTGCACCTGCAGAAGAAAGCCTTTCTGCTGACGAAGAAGCCCCAGTTTTTGAAGGAAGCGCTGCTGTCATTGAAGATGAGACTCCAGCTCTTGAAGCAGAAGCTGTCCCTGCAGAAGAAGCACCTTCTTTTGAAGAAAGCACTGCTGTTATTGAAGAAGAAAGTGCACCTGCTGAAGAAGATCCAAGCCTTGCCTTGATGAAGCAGATTTCCGGTGAAATTTCTTCCCTTAAATCTGAAATCATGTCACTCAAAAGCGAACTTTCTGAACTTAAAAACACAGGCTTTAAGGAAGAAGAAAAAACTGAAGATGAAAAAGACACTGGCTTCTTTGGTGATTCAGATGAAGATGACACAATAGCTTTAAGCGGCGAAGAACTTTCTAACATTTTGAACACTTCTGACTTTGTTGCAGAAGATGCAAGTGAAAATCAAAGTGATGACTCTGCCCCTCTTACAGAAAGTGACAATGAAAATCACCAAGATTTTTCTGTTGAAGAGAATGATGCTAGTGAAGAAAGTCTTTCTGATACAGAAAAAACTGATGATGAAAATCCGGAGGGACAGGAAAAAGAAGAACTTCAAGTTTCCAGCCTTGAAGCTCTTGCAGAACCAATAGATCTTTTTGCAGAAGACACTCCTGCTCCGCTGACAGACGAAAGTTTTAACTACCTTGAATCTGAAGTAAAAACTGATGAAATTTCTGACGCTCCACGGGCTGATGAAGATGAAGATCTTGAAGAAGGCATAAGTGATTCACCTGTTGAAGATGTTTTTGCAGCATGGAAAAGTCAAGAAGAAGAATATCAAAGGGAACAGGAAGAAAGATTTGAAGGTTGGGAAGAAGCTCAAAGAAAGCGTGAAGCAGAAGGAGAAATTTTTAGCGATGAAAAAGAAAATTCTGCTGCAAGTGAAATAATGTCTTTTGACCAACATGAAGAAGAAGCTGAAGAAGATCCTGATGCTAATGACATTGCTCTTACCCAGGACGAACTTCTTGCCGTTACAAACCATGTGCACGGTCAAAGTCCTGCAGAAGATTTTGATAGTCAGGAAAATCCTAGTCCTGAAAAAGAAGATAAGACGGCTTCTGATACAGGCATTCCTTCATCTATGAAAGAAGAAATCAAGTCAGTTTTGTCTTACATGGATCAATTGCTTGAAAATCTTCCAGAAGATAAAATTGCCGAATTTGCCCAGTCAGAACAGTTTGAAACTTATAAAAAACTTTTTACTGAATTAGGTTTATCTTGAAAAAAAAAATAGTTAAAGAAAAGGGCTGCTTACAAAGTGGCCTTTTTTTTATTTGTGGCCTATAAAAAAACTCCAAAACGGCGAAATCAAAGCCTTGAACAATAGTGCCCTTACTCGACCTATTTTGATTTTTAGGATATAATTTTTTTATGGACACAAAAGCTTTTTTGACAAATGAAAAATTTTCACCATCCGAAAATTTCAGGGCACTTGCAAAGGACTACTCTTTTAAACATGCAGGATTTTTTTCTTTTCAGGGCCAATACTATGTTTTGACAAAAGCCTTTGGTCTGGATCTGCAAACCATTCGTCTGTCCCAGTCTACACCGGACTTTTGGGATGGAGCTTTAACAAAAGCAGGAAAATGGTCTTCTTATTCACGTGAAGACAAAGATATTTTTCAATTCTATCAATTTTTTTCTCCTAAGTTTAGAGACGAAATTGAAAATCTGCACTTTTTAAAATTTTATGATGAAGTTCACACTTACATTTTTTTTGTTGCAGAACTTTCCTATGACATTCCCCTTAATCTTGATGAAGTTGATTTGTTCAACCTGTCAAGGCGGCTTTTAAAAACAAAAAGTAATTTAGATTTTTCTTATGATAAAATTGCTGCAGGTTTAAAATTCAGTAATGCCAATCTTTACACTATAGATCTTTATCATGCCATAGATAATTTTTTTATGGATGATGAAGTTCGAGACCAGGCTTTTTATGCTGATGTTTACAAAAGTGCCTTCGATGAAATTTATGATTTACTCCAGACAACTTTTTCCGGCAGAAACATTTCTTCGTCTCCAGAAGGAAAAATTATTTACATTTGTATTTTCTCAAAAAAGACTTTATCTGAAGAAAGTCTTTTAACTCATATTAGTGAACTTCTTAAAGATATTATTCCGCCTAACTGTCTTCCAAAGGATTTTATAAAACTTCTTGCGGTAACAGATAAAATTGATCAAGTGAATAAATTTCTTTTGGGAGAATTTTAATTTTGGAACTTACATTTTTTAAAACAACTCAGGGAAAAGATGCGGTAAAAGTAAATGGAAGTCCCATGCATTCTCTTTATAATCCAGAACTTGAAGCACAGCGTTTTGTAGAGTCAATTGCAGTCCCTTTTAAGCCGGCAGCCATTATCATAACAGGCCCCTGTCTTTCTTACAGTGCAGATTTTTTAAGAAAAAAATTTCCTTACGCAAAATTGATTGCTGTTCAATTTTCTTCTGCTTTTTCAAAATATGATTTTCTTTGGGATAAAGTTTTTTTGTCAGAAGAAAAAAATCTCTCTGAAAAAATTTTCGATTTTTTAGGCGATGAAATTTTGATGTCAACATTTTTTATTTCATGGAAGGCTTCTGAAAGAGTTTTTTTTGATGAGTATAAAAGGGTTTGGCAGGAATTAAAAAATTTGCTTTTAAAATCCAGAAATCTTTTAAACACAAAAAGTCATTTTTCAAAAAAATGGTTCGTAAACACCATACGCTTTTCACTTTTTTCAAAGACTTACGCTTATTACAAAAAAGCTGACTGTCCTCTTGTCATTTGTGCGTCAGGACCAAGTTTGTCTTCTTCAATTGATTTTTTAAAAAAATACAGAGATAAATATTTTTTGATTGCGCTTTCATCTTCTTTAAAAGTGCTTACTCAAAATAAAATCATTCCGGATTTTTGTCTTTCTACGGACGGAGGATTTTGGGCAAAAAAACATCTGTATTCAAGTTTGACAAAATACCCGCAAATTCCGCTTGCCTTACCAGGAGAAGCTGCATGCCCAGGCCTGCTTTTGGAAAATAATATCATTTTTCCACTTGCATATGACGATGCTTTTGAAAAATATTTTTATCCTCCTTTAGGAATAAAAGCATTTTCTGCCCAGTCAAATGGAAGTGTCAGTGGAACCGCAGCAATTCTTAGTCTTTCACTTACAGATGATAAAATATTTTTTTGCGGATTAGATTTATCCTCTTCAATTGCATTTCAGCACAGCCAGCCAAACGAACTTGAAGAATTTGATTCGACTTTTGATTTTGCCCTTTCTACAAAGGAAAACAGGATTGTTTCCAGAATGATAAATTCGCAGGCTTTAGACATTTATCATTCCTGGTTTAATGCAGAAAAATTTGGAGGAAAAATTTTCAGGCTGAGCAATAACTACAATTACAAAAACACTTTATCTGACATAAAAGATGTAAATTTCGATTATTTTAAAAATCACATTTCAAAATCAAAATGCATAAAATGCCCGCTTGAAATTACAGAAAACCGTGAACCGCTTTTAAGAAGAATCGAAATTGTAAAAAGTATTTTGCAGGAAAATAAAAATAATTCTGAATGGATAAAAAAGCTTTTCCCAGTAGAAGACTTGCTTTTAAAAAGAGCATTAAATCAAGATGAAAAAATTAAGATGCAAAAGGATTTAAATGAAAAGATTAAATTTTTTTTTGAAAACATATACAGTAAACTTCAAAAGAGTGCGGAAAGTTTAAAATAAAATTCTTTTCTTGCACTCTATCTTTCAGTCTGTTATACTAAAAAAATCATGAAAAACAAAAATCAGAAGATTGTAACAGCCATTATCATTGCCATTTATGCGGTAACTTTAGTTGTATATATTTGCTTTTTGGGGATTCAGTTTGGAAAAGGACAAAAAAGGTCTGAAGTGACATTCCAAAAACTTACTTCCAACATTTCAGATATTTTAAATGAATATGATTTAAATTCTGATAAATTCAAAAAAGCTGTTACTGCAGACAAAGAACTGGATTTCTTTGACCAGGAACTTTTTAATCTTGCAGGATTTCAATTGACAGTTAATGACACCTTAATTTATTCCTATCCTTCAGATTTATCAAAATCACCTGCAACAAAATCTTCACTTATAAATTCATGGTCATCTCTTCTTACGGCAAAGGACGGAACTCCTGTAAACCTTACGGCAGCCATTTACCTGCTTTTACCTTCCACAATCATAAATGGTGGAAAAGTTGCTTTCATAGTTATTTTGGTAGCTACTGCCCTTGCAGCTATTTTTTTGGTATACGCATATCTTTCAGGAAAAAGTAATTCAGAAAATCCGGAAGAAAATGAATCAGAGAAAGAAGATTCTGGTGATACAAATGAAGGTAATATTTTTTCTTCAAGCGCGAAGGAAGAAAAAATTCAGCCTACATTCACCCCTTCTTCATTCGCTAAAGATGATGACAGTGACAGCCTTGTTGCTGCCTACAAAGATGACAGGCCAAGTGCAGATGAACTTTTTAACAACACAGACATCGAAGACATAACAAATTCTTTCTTTGATGACACAAGCGAAAAATCTGCCACAGATGATAATTCTTTTATGATTGATGACCAGCCTGTAACTTTCATAGATGAAACGCCTGTTAATGATGATAAAAAAACTTTATCCCAGGAAGAAAGTGTAAAAGAACTTTTGTCTTTTGACACACAAAAGCAAAATAATGTGGAAGATTATGCTTGTGTAAAAGATGAAGTTTCTGAAGTAGAAGATTTAGGTGCAGAAATAAAAGATAAGGCTAAACCAGCAGGCCTTTTTTCTGAAGAAACAAATGTAGGATACGAACCTTACCTGCTTCCACGCTTGAACAATGAGTTAGTTCGCTCTGCAGAACAGGAGCAGGATCTTTCGCTTTTACTTTTAAAAATTCCAGGTCTTCAGACGGGCAGTCTCGAACATGAAAAAATTTGTTCTCTTGTAATAGACACAGTAAAATTTCAAGATTTGATTTTTGAATTTGGTAAAGATGGATTTTCGGCCATATTCCAAAACACTACTATTGATGATGCCCTTTCTATTGCAGATGAACTTGAAGCTGAAATTCAGCAGGTACTTTCCAGTGAAGGAAAAAGTCTTCCTGTTGCCATAGGAATCTCTTCAAAATCATTCCGCCTCATTTCAGGCGAAAGGCTTGCAAATGAAGCAGCCCAGGCATTGGAACACGCATTAAAAAATCCAGACAAACCGATTGTTGCCTTTAAAGTAAACGCTAATCAATACAGAAATCAATTTAAGATTTGATGAAGGACAGAAAAAGGAAAGACAAAAAAATAAGGGAGCCTCAAATTAAATTTTTTGAAGTTCCCCTTTTTTTCTAAAAAAAACTATTCAGATTTTGTCTCTTCTTCGTCAGACAAGGCCTTTTCAAAAACCGCAATAGAAGAATCGTCCGGGAAAAGTTCGGCCATTTTATCAAGGACTTCTCTTGCCTTATCCTTTTTTTCACAGACAATCAAAACTGAAATATAATTTTTGTATACTTCAATCAGTTGAGGATTTTTTTCCAAAAGTTCGCTGTAGATTTTTTCTGCCTGGCTAAAATTAGAACACATGGCTTCAAGGTAGGCTGTTGAAAGCAGGAGATTTGTATTTTCCGCATCGTCTTTCAAAAGGATTTTGTACAGCTCCAAGGCATTTTTATAGTCCTTATTTAAGGCATAACACCTGCCACACTTGTAAAGGCATGTGTTTTTCATTTTTGAATCAGCCATGGCAAGTTTATAATATTCAATCGCTTTACTGTAATTTTTTAAGCCCTCATAACTTTCTGCAATAGAAAAATATTCTGCAGTAATGTTATTCCTTCTGGTTTCATTTTCTCCAGGAACAGCAAGGCCCGTCGTAGAAGAACATGAAAAAATCCCAAAAGAAAATAAAAAAAGAGATGCTAGAAAAAAAACAGTAAAGGATTTTTTTAGAATAAACTTCATCTTGCCTACTTTGTCAAAACAGTATTTTCGATTGTCCTAAGCTGTGAACGATAAAGCCCTGCAAGGTTAGAACCGTAATCTGCAATCAACTGAATAATATTTCTTGGAGATTCATGGGTATCGCAACCGTTAAGTCTGTCCCCCGCATCGCCCAAGCCTGGCATGATATAAGCTTTTTCGTTAAGAACGGGATCCATCCACAAAGTATAGCATGTGCAGTTTTCAAGAGCACGTGTTACCCTCAGACTGCCCTTAAGAGCTGAAATCACATTGAAAAACTTAATGCTCTTAGGTTTTACTCCCTGACTTTGAAGGTATTTTACGACTGTTACAATTGAGCCTCCGGTTGCATTCATTGGATCCGCAAAGACCCAATCCTTACCATCAAGTTCATTTAAATCAAAAAATGAATTTTTAAGGTTAAGAATGTACTGCATATTGTTTTCAGATTTTGTATCGTCACGGCTGATTTTAAAAAGCGCAAACGGAGTAACATAACCTGTTGAAGAATATTCTTCAATTTCCTTAGACATAATCATGCTAGGAAGAAGAGCCCCTCTAAGCATAACCATCATCACAGAATCTTTAATTGAATCATCAACATTAGGAATTTTATGAACCGCATAATTTTGCACAGGAAAATTAACTGGAGTTTTTACAACGATGTGACCTTTACTGTTATTTTCCTCAATGTAAGCAAGTCTAAAAAGCATTTCGTATGCCCTCTGACAGTAATACATAAATTCCTGGTGATCAGTGTTGACATCACGAAGCTTTGCAATTACACGGCTGGCTTCTGCATGAGCTCCCTGTGCTGTTACAAAAGAATAAACCTTAATGTTTGGATGACGAGAACAAATATTCTGCATTTCATGACCAAGATTATCGAATGTAGAAATAATTTTTTCCTGGTCAACTGTTTTAAAAGCATCCAATGCGCCTTGATACATTTCTTCAAGTTTTTTAAGATCCGCATTGTCCTCTTCTGTTAAATATCCGTCTAAATCCTCTGCCTTTAAAATAACCTTATCCTTGTCCATCTTAACCTCACAAAATATATTTAATTTTTTATTTACCCACTAATGGTCATCTTTTAGAGAATGATTTTCTGTCTTTAAAAAAGAGACTTGCCAAAATCATTTTCCTTTTGATTCCTTGATGATATTTTCTCCATCAACTTTAAAATGTTTTCCAGTTATAGGATCTCTTGTTATAAGATTGATGATAGATTTTTCTGTAATCTCTAAATTAAAAAGTCCAACAGTTTTTTCATCAATCTGCTTGACTTCGCCCCCCATCATTCCCATTGCAAGTTTAAGTCCTGAAAGAAAAGCCTTCATTTGAGCAGCCTTTGAAAGAGACAAATAAATGTTCAAACTATATTTTCCAGAATATTCATCTGCCTTTTTTGGATTTGGAAGATATTCCAAATAACCGTAAGCTTCACCCAGCCCCATGGTAATTGAAGAACCCAGCAAAGCCTTTACATACTGACCAGGGCGTGAAATGTAAAATAAAATATTTTCCCTTTCGCTAGAAGAATTTTCTCCCTGATTTTCTGTAAGATATTTTGCATATTTAGTTTGTGGCAAGGCTGGGCGAATGGAATAATTTTCCAGCATGGGCTCTATGTCACTTGCAAGAGATAGTAATTTTTCTGAGCAAAATGAAATTTTATAATTTGTTTCACTTGAAGAAAAAATTGTAAATTCATTTGGATAATTTTTTTCCAAAGCTTCCTGTGAAGATTTTGCCAGATACTTTTTTCCAGACCAACCGTTTTTTTCCTTAAAGACCATCTTTACTGCAATAGATGGAAAATCACCATCACAGGCCATTTGCAACTTTGAGCGATCTTTTACAGTTCCAAGTCCTGCATATAAATTGTTAATTTGATTTGAAATTTTTTCAGCATCACTTTTTGAAAGAGAAGGAATTTCTGCAAGAATAATGTCATTAAAAAGCTCCTTGTGCTGCTGAACAGGAAGGTACATGTAAATGCTAAAATCCTGGTTTAAAAGGGCTAAAGGGTGCACTTCATCCAAAGAAGTGTCTGAAACCTTAGATGTATTGCAAGAAAAAAAGGCTGGTAGAAAAAACAAAATCAAAAATCCAAAAAACAAATTAATTTTTCTCATAGATTCCTTTCCTAACGGAGCATCCCCCAAAATTCTAAATAAAAAGCCCTGCTCCCTTTTACTAGAAGCAAAGGCTTTTTTTATTTACGCTTTTTTAATTTTGCAAGTCCACTTAAACTGATCTGCTTCAATAACAGTTCCACCAGAAAGCTCATCCTTCCATTCAATGCTTGAAGCTAAAGTTTCACCTGCAATAAAATCCTTAAACATTTCAAAAGCAGCTTTAAGTTCAGCATCACCTGAAAGTTCAAGAATAATTCTGTCTGTAATTTCAAAAGTACTTTCCTTTCGAAGATTTTGAATGCCACGAACTGCATCACGGGCATAACCTTCTTTTTTAAGTTCATCTGTAATCTTTGTTTCAAGACCAACTGTCAGAGTGCCTTCATTAATTACTTTTAAATCTTCCTTTTCTGATCTTTCAACAATTACGCTTTCACCATCAAGGACAAGATCTTGACCGTCAACTTTTATTGTCAAAGTATTTCCGTCAACGATAGAAGCAATCTGGTCATTTGAAAGTTTTGCAATTTCAGCAGCAGCAACTTTCATCTTAGCACCTAAAGATTTTCCAAGAACTTTAAAATTAGCCTTTGCCTTATATTCAACAAGGTCAGATTCCTTGTCATGGAAATCAACATCCTTAACATTAAGTTCTTCAGCAATAGTATCTTTCATGTTTTCAAGAACTTTTCTTTCTTCAAGGTTGCGTGTTACAAGAGCAACTGAAAGAAGAGGCTGGCGGTTTTTAATATTAAACTGATTTCTTAAGGCACGTCCCATGCTTACAGCCTTTTGAACACTTGCCATCTGGAATTCAAGTTCGCTGTTACGGAACTTTTCTTCACACACAGGATAGTCCATAAGGTGAACAGATTCTTTATCTTCATCAGTTTTAAGATTTTGCCACATTTCTTCTGTAATGAAAGGAATGAATGGACATGCAACCAAGGTAAATGTTTTTAATGCCTTGTAAAGACTTCCGTAAGCTTCAATTTTATCCTGATCATTTCCACTTTTCCAGAAACGGCGGCGGTTTCTGCGGATGTACCAGTTGTTGATTTGATCAATGAATGTAAGCATAGGATCTACAGCTCCAGAAAGATCATAATCATCCAAAGCCTTTGTTACATCTTCAACCATCTTGGCAGTTACAGACAAAAGCCAGCGGTCAAGAGGATTATCCGGCAGCTTAGAATCAAATTCGTGGCCACTACAAGTTACTTTATCAATATTTGCATACTGAACAAAGAAAGAATATGAATTCCACAGAGGCAAAATGAATGACTTTATAACGTCACGCACACCTTCGTCCGAATAGCGGATTTCGTCAGCCTTTACAACAGCTGAATGCATTAAGAAAAGACGTATTGCATCAGCACCAAATTTATCAATTGCTTCAGCAGGATCTGTATAGTTACGCAAAGACTTTGACATCTTACGACCATCTGAAGCAAGAACAATTCCGTTTACAATACAATTCTGGAAGGCAGGTTTGTCAAAAAGTTGTGCAGCAAGAACTGTAAGTGTGTAGAACCAGCCGCGAGTCTGATCCAATCCTTCAGAAATAAAATCAGCAGGAAAATGCTTTTCAAAATATTCCTTGTTTTCAAAAGGATAATGCTGCTGGGCATAAGGCATGGAACCTGATTCAAACCAACAGTCAAAAACTTCAGGAATACGGTGCATTGTACCCTTTTTACACTTAGGGCAAGTAAAGGTAACATTATCAACATACTGTTTGTGCAAATCTTCAAGATAAGTACCGCTCAATTCCTTGAGTTCTTCCCTGGAACCTACACAAATTGTATTTTTACACAAAGGATCGTCACATCTCCAGATAGGAATTGGATTTCCCCAGTAGCGGTTGCGGCTTACGGCCCAGTCACGGCTGCCGGCAAGCCATTTTCCAAAACGGCCTTCCTTTATGTGAGAAGGCTGCCACTTAATTTGAGAATTAGCCTTAAGCAGTTTGTCATGATAGTCAGAAACTTTTACGAACCATGAACCAATTCCACGGTAAATAAGAGGTGAACCGCATCTCCAGCAGTGAGGGTAAGAGTGAACAACTGTGTCGCGTTTTACAAGCTTGCCTTCATCCTTAAGTCTTTTGATGATTTCTTTATCTGCGTCTTTTACAAAAGTTCCCTGGTATTCCGGGATTTCTGATGTAAAGCGGCATTCAGCGTCAATTGGTTCCACACTAGGAATGCCTGAACCTTTAAATACATTATTATCATCTTCACCAAAAGCCGGAGCAAGGTGAACAATACCAGTACCGTCTTCTGTAGAAACATAAGAGGCATTAAATACGCGGAAAGCCCCTTCCTTACATTCACTCTTTGTTTCTTCTGCACAAACTTTTTCGTCTGCAAGTTTAGCGAAATATGGAAAAAGAGGTTCATATCTTGTACCAAGAAAATCCTTACCCTTTTTACGATAAATAATTTCGTAATCATTTTCGTCTTTATAGTAAGCCCCCAGTCTTGCTTCAGCAAAAATGTAATATTCACCTGAAGATTTATCGAGGATTTTTACATAATCAATTTCAGGCCCCATACAAAGGCCAAGGTTTGATGGCAAAGTCCAAGGAGTTGTTGTCCATGCAATAAAATATGTTTTGCCGTCAGCAATTTCTTTATCATCAAAAGAAGCAGGTGCTTTTGTAATCTTAAAGCGAACTGTTACAGTTTGATCCTGAACATCCTTATAGCCCTGGGCAAGTTCATGGGTAGAAAGAACTGTTGAACAGCGAGGACAGTATGGAAGAATATATTTTCCTTCATAGATAAGCCCCTTATCCCACAAAGACTTTGCAACCCACCAGATTGATTCCATGTAATCCGGAGACATTGTTTTGTAATCATGCTTAAAATCAACCCAACGTCCCATACGAGTAATTGTCTTTTCCCATTCAGCGGTATAGCGAAGAACGGAAGCACGGCACTTTTCGTTAAAATTTGCGATTCCGTAAGCTTCAATTTCATGTTTTGAGTTAATTCCTAATTCCTTTTCAATAAGGTTTTCAATAGGAAGACCGTGGCAGTCCCAGCCAAAGCGGCGTTCAACCTTTTTGCCCTTCATTGTCTGGTAGCGGGGAATAATATCTTTGATTGTAGATGGAATAAAATGACCAAAGTGAGGAAGACCTGTAGCGAATGGAGGACCATCAAAGAAGACGAAATCTTCAGCCCCTTCCCTCTGACTGATTGACTTTTTAAAAATTTCATTATCCTGCCAGAACTTTAAAACTTTCTCTTCCTCTTTTGGAAAATCAACTTTAGGGTCAACACTCTTGTACATGAAAATCCTCCACAAACTAAAGGGCTCATTTAAAAATCTAAAAAAATAACTTTTAAATATGCCCAAAAATCATTAAAAAATTCTTTGTAGACTATATCACAAAATACATAGTAAAATCTATAGAAAAGAATAAATGAAGTTCTAAAAATTTACTTTTTTACCAATAGGCATAGGACTAAAATCAAAGTCCCGTAAAAATCTTTAAAAGACATGGAGTTTAAGATGAAAAGACCAGAATTTATAAAAGCAGGTGACACAATTGGAGTTACAGCCCCATCTTTTGGAGCAACGACAGAACCTTACAAAAGCCTTTTTAAAAGCGCAATAGAAAATTTAAAAAAGCGTGGTTACAAAATAAAAACAGGCAAAACGTGTTTTAAAAACGACGGCATAGGCATTTCCACAAAGCCTGAAATCTGCGCAAAAGAATTGACGGATTTTTACCTTGACGGTGATGTTAAAGCAATAATTTCGTGTGGCGGCGGCGAGTTAATGTGCCAGGTAATGTCTTATGTTGATTTTGACGCCATAAAAAAAGCAAAAGCTAAATGGTTTACAGGTTATTCAGACAATACAAATTTTTTATTTCCCCTTGTAACAAAATGCAATGTTATGGGGATTTACGGTCCCTGTTTTCCAACATTCGGCAAGGAATGGGAAAGAACAGAACTTGACACAATTGGCATTATGGAAGGAAAAGTGTCGAGTGTAGAAGGATTTCAAAAATTCCAGAGTCCCTTGGCAGATAGTGAAAAAGATCCATTTTCAAAATACGTACTTGATCAGGAAAAAATCTTAAAATCCTTTTTACCTTCAAATGGAAAAATCAAAAGCCTGCCTGCCACAAGAAAAATCTCTTTTGAAGGACTTTTGCTGGGTGGCTGCCTGGATGTTGTAAATAATCTTAGCGCAAGTTCCTTTGACCAGAGCGCGAAATTAGTAAAGGCAGGAAAAAAAATCATATGGTGTCTTGAAT
>CAVCWN010000054.1:0-2345 GCA_963605975.1 Desulfovibrionaceae bacterium
CCGCGCGTAGCAAGTGGCGGAAGGGCCGTTAAAGAAAATTCGGTATGCTTCAAAATAAAAAGAAAAATAAAAGTAAATGGCGGGGCGCATTATAGAAAATTTTCAATTTTTCTGCTAAAATGGTTTTATGGGTGTTGATACGGAATTTTTGCCTTATTTGGAAAAGATAAATGCTGTGCTGGAAAGGGCTTTGCCTGCGGCGGCTGATGTGGATTTTACGGCTGCTTCTTTTGCTTTGACGGATGAAAAAAAGGATGATTTTTTTGAAAAGGCTCGCGATGGGGTGAATGAACTTTTGGCTCCTGACCGGGAGCTTTTGATGTCTGGAGGAAAGCGGTGGCGGCCGGTTTTTCTTTTGCTTTGCGCCCAGGCTCTTTCTTATAAAAATGGGGCTTCGGATGCTGAGATGGAGGCGGTTTTTGAGAGGGCTGCTTCTTTGACTCCGCTGGTGGAATTTGTTCACACTGCCAGTTTAATTCATGATGATATTGAAGATGGTTCACAGGAAAGGCGGGGTAAAAAGGCTGCTTATTTGACTTACGGTCTGGATACGGCTTTAAATTCGGCTTCTTGGCTTTATTTTGAAGCGGCTCTTTGCATAAAAAAATCCTGTCTGGAAGATTTGCGGCCTGCTTTGTATGAGGCCTACCTTGGTGAAGTTAGAAAGCTGCACCTGGGACAGGCAATGGATATTTTCTGGCATAATAAAAATGAATATATCCCTGGTCGCCAGGAATACCTGGTGATGGTAAAAAATAAAACTGGAACCCTTTCTTCGCTTTCGGCTAGAATTGCTGCTTTGCTTTGCGCTTGCAGCCAAAAAGAGGAAAATCTTTTGGCAGACTGGGCTGCTTCTATTGGGGCGGCTTTTCAGATTATTGATGATGTAATCAATTTGACTAGCGGAAATCCTGGCAAAAAAAGGGGTGACGATATTGTTGAAGGAAAAAAGTCTTTGCCGGTCATTTTGTTTTTTGAAGAGGCTTCTACTGAAGAAAAGGGACAGCTCCTTGAATGTTTAAAAAAGGCTCATGGCACGAATACTGACAATCCCTGCGTGGAAGAGGCTATTCTTCTTTTGCAAAGGCATAATTCAGTTGAAAAAGCACGTGCTTTGGGATTAAAATTGATTGAAGAATGTCTTTCGGAATATGAAAATCTTTTGGGAAAAGAAAATCCTTATATGAAAAAAATAAAGTCCTTGTTTTTAAGTATGAGTCCAAAGTCTTAAGGGGTGGGGAATGCTGGAAAGTGCAGAAAAATTAAATAACCAGGCGGTTGAATATGTTATGCATGGCAATTTTGATGATGCCATCGCATGTTTAAAAAGGGCTGTAATTGTAGAAAAAGAAAATTTTATTCTCTGGTATAATCTGGCCCTTACTTACAGGGATTCTGGTGATTATGAAGATGCAATTTATTATTGCAAACATGCTTATGATTTAAATCCTGACAGTATGGAAGTTATTACTACTTTAACTAACCTTTATTTTGCCAATGGTGACATTGAAAATGCAAAGAATTATTGTACTGTAGGTTTTGTTTCGGAGGAATCAAATCCGGAAATATGGAATTTGGCTGGTGTGATTGCTTTTAGCGAAAAGGATTATGAGCATGCTGCTGCTGCTTTTCAGCGTGCTGTTGAGTTGAATCCTTTCTTTTACGAAGCTCTTTATAATTTGCGCGATACTTATGAGACTTTGGGTAACGAAAGGGGCGTTAAGGAATGTAAAAGAATTTTGTCTGGCCTGACCCCTCCTTCAAGATAAGGGCAAGTCTAGAAAACCGATTTTATTTTTTTAGAGGCTTAAATAAGAAAATATATGAATGAAAAAGCGGTAGTCCTGGAAGTAAAAGATAAAGTGGTAAAGTTGACTCCCCTGCCTAACGAAGGATGCGCTTCCTGTGGCGGAGACTGTAAGACTAAACATAAAATTTTTACTCTTTTTAATGACCAGGCTCTTTCTCTGAAAGCTGGCGATTTGGTTGAAATTCAGGTTACTTTTGGGGCTAAGGCTTTGCAGGCCTTGCTTTCGCTTTTTTTGCCTTTTCTTTTTGCTTTAGCCGGATTTTTTATTGGAAAAAATATTTCTTTAAGGGCAGAAGCCTTTTTACCAATCACATTTTTCTTTCTTTCATGCCTGGCAGTCTTTTTGCTTTCTAGAAAAAAGAAGCTGCCGGGAAAAATAAAGATTATTGGGGTTTTGTAGGATTTTTTTTGGATGGGGGATTTTAGAAAGAAGTGGCTGGCTTAGGAAACAAGTGTTTTTTTCCAGTAGAAGCGCTGCTTTCGTAAACATGCGCCAGTTTACAAAACTTCAGGCTGCTTTGGGAAAGGAATAACT
>CAVCWN010000055.1:0-2833 GCA_963605975.1 Desulfovibrionaceae bacterium
AAAAATTCCTCTGGTGATTTTTTTGATGTCAGGGGGATTTTATTTTTTTGTGGGGAGGGGGACAGCCCTTTTTGTGAACCGACACCCATTTTTAGGACACTTTAAGCAATTATTTCGTTGGCTATTAATTTAGCCATTCTGATTCTAACTTGGCTTTCTTACCAAAAAGTAAGTGAGTAAAAATATAGCCGCCCTAGTTTGAACCACTTGGCGGCTATTCGCTAAAATGTGGAGATAACCCAACGTTCGGGCATTTCCTTTCTTTCAAAGTACAACAGGTTCCCTTTTTCGTCAAAGTGTTTTAAAGGGCTGGTTGATTTTTTTTATGTGCCATATCCCAAAAACAACTGCAAATCTTTTGTTTTTATGCTACAATTTTCTTATGGCTCAAGGAAGATTTTTGCCAATCGGCATTCAGACATTTTCAGAAATCCGCTCTCGCAATGCAGTTTACGCAGATAAAACGGCTTTTGTTTACAAACTTGCAACCGAAGGAAAACCTTATTTTTTAAGCAGACCTCGTCGTTTTGGGAAAAGTCTTTTTTTATCTACGCTTGAAGCATATTTTTTAGGTAAGAAAGAACTTTTCACAGGTCTTGCCCTTGAAAAACTGGAAAAAGACTGGATTGAATACCCGGTTTTAAATATCAGCTTTGGCGGAAATTCTTTTTATAAAACGGATATTTTAAAAAGTTATCTTGATAATATGCTTAGAGGCTTTGAAAAATTTTACGAACTGGAAGAAAGTAATTCCGATGACTTTGGAACCAGGCTTGAACTTATTATTCAAAAAGCTTTTGAAAAAACAAACCGCCCTGTTGTAATTTTAATTGACGAATACGACAAGCCAATCTTAGATGCTCTTTACAGTGATTATGAAAATCAAAATAGAGAAATACTTCGAGCCTTTTACAGTCCTTTAAAAAATAGCGACAAATATATCCGCTTTTTGTTTATCACAGGAATTACCCGCATAAGCCATATGAATATCTTCAGCGGTCTGAATCAGTTAGAAGACATTTCTTTAGAAGAAAAATATTCTTCAATCTGCGGAATTTCAGAAACTGAACTTATTCAGTATTTTATGCCGGAAATTGAAGAACTTGCACAAAAGCAGGAGATGACGTTAGAAGAAACAAAAGCAGAACTTGCAAAAATGTACGATGGCTATCATTTTGCTCCAAACAGTGAAGGTGTTTACAATCCATTTTGCCTTTTGCGATGCTTAAAAAATTCAGATTTCGGTTCCTATTGGTTTGAAAGCGGGACTCCTTCATTTTTGGTTAAGACTTTGCAAAATCAGCCATTTCAGCTTTTCTCGATTATGGATGGCAGAAAGGCAACTGAAACCCAGTTCAAAGATTACGACCCGGACAGCAAAAATATGCTCCCTGTAATTTATCAGAGTGGTTACCTTACAATCAAAGATTTTGAAAAACGCGGTCGCATTTATACACTTGGTTTTCCTAATAAAGAAGTAGAGGATGGCTTTTTAAACGCAATTCTTCCAAAATTTATAAGCGTGCCAGACGATGATTTAGGTCTTTCTGTTGATTATTTACGAAAAGCCTTTGCCGCAAACGAACTTGAATACGCAATGCGAATTGTAAAAGCATGCTTTTCTGACATTCCAACAATCGTGCAAAAAAATATGTGCGAAAATTTTTACGAAGCAATTACTCATGTGCTTTTCAGAATGACAGGCTTTGATGTTGTAAGCGAAATGCAGTCAATTTTTGGCCGTAGCGACATAATCGTTACAACTCAAACAGATGTTTACATTTTTGAACTAAAAACAGTTCCTCCAAGTGATTTTGAAAAAGGCGTTGCTGATGCTCTAGCTCAAATTGAAAAGAAAGGTTACGCAGAACGCTATTCTGTTAGTGGAAAAATAACTCACAAAATCGCTTTAGTTTTTGCAGATGACGCAAGTGGCGTGTTGGGCTGGAAAGAACAAAACTAAAATCGACTATTCAACACCTTTACCTAAGTTTTTCAATCAGAGTTTTTTTGTCGCGGCAGCCGGTTTTGTCGTAGATTATACTGAGGTAATTTTCCAGCGTGGTGATTTTTATTCCCATTTTGTCAGCAATTTCTTCATTTGAAAGATTTTCTTGAAGCAGCCGCACAACTTGCGTTTCTCGTTTTGTCAGCATAGAAAAAAGACTTCTGGTTTCTATAAAGGACGTTACAAGGTCGGGCTGGATAAAAGTTTTTCCTTTTGCCACCGCGTTGATTGCGTCCAAAAGCATTTTTTCATCGCTCAATTTTGAAACAAATCCCTTTGCACCAACTTCTGCGCTCATTGCCTGTTCAATGCAAGCCCCTGTGTCGTGGCTGGTAAAAATTATGCTTGGAACGCCAGCGACTGCCAGTTCTTTTACCGCTTCAAACCCGCCGAATTTTTCTTCTTCGCTTCCTTTGAGTTGCAGGTCAACTACTGCAATGGTGATGTTTTCTTTGTTAGTGGAATTTTGGGAGCTAAGTTCAAGTGAGGTTGCAATTTTTTTTACATCTTCTAGGCTTTCTGCTTCGGCACTAACTTTCCAATCAGAGTTTTCGGTTATGTATGAGGCTATTCCTTTTCGGAGCATTTTGTGGTCGTCTACAAGAATTAAGTTTTTCATCGGTTTTAACTTTACCACAAAGATTTGATTCTGTAAGCGTATGAATATCACGGAAAAACAGTGAGTAAACTCACGGAATTTTGCAAAGTTGCATAACTACAAAAGGGGAGAAATTAGCCGTACAATAAAAACTAAATAAATATTTAAAAGTTCTTGACAAAGACAAAGGAGACAACACACTTGTTCAGTTCAGTTCAGTTCAGTTC
>CAVCWN010000056.1:0-15693 GCA_963605975.1 Desulfovibrionaceae bacterium
GACAATTGTATAAGGCGGATTTTGTTTAAGGCAAAGACTTTTGTGGAACCCCTTTGCGTATTTCCTAAACCGCCCCGCTTTTGTTAAACAAAATGCCAATTCTAAAATCGCCCCACCGCTTTTGTAAACACAAGCGCCTTTCGTAAACAGTCACCGCTTTTGTTAAACAAAAGCGTATACTCCAAAAAGGAAGAAAATATGAAACTTTTAATTGCGTCTGACCTTCACGGGTCTTTTAAATATTGCGATTTGCTTTTCAAAAAATACGATGAAGAAAAAGCTGACCGTCTGCTTTTTTTGGGCGACTTGCTTTATCATGGTCCGCGAAACGATTTGCCGGAAGATTATGCTCCAAAAAAGTGCATTCAACTTTTAAATTCTTATGCAGAAAAAATTATTTGTGTAAAAGGAAATTGTGACAGCCAAGTGGACCAGATGGTTTTGAATTTCCCGATCATGGCAGATTACGCAGTGCTTGAACTGGACGGAAAATTTATTTATGCCAGCCACGGTCACATTTACACGGAAGAAAATCCCCTGCCCTTCGCCAGAAATTCCGTTATGCTTTGCGGCCACACCCACGTGCCCAAAATTGCCCGCCACGAAAATTTTACTTATCTAAATTCTGGTTCCCTGTCGCTCCCCAAGGAAAATACACCCCACTCCTATATGGTCTACCAGGCAGGCGCCTTCGTCTGGAAAAATTTGCTGACCGGCCAGGATTTCCAGAAGTTCGAATTGTAATTTTTTATTTTCTTGAAGCAGTCCGCTTTTTGTTAAACGGTCCTTGCAGCCTTGCTAGAAACGGTGCACATTCGTGCTTGTTGCAAATACCGCTATCGCTCATTGCTCCACTTTGTTTCGCAACTAAAGGGCTTTCAGGACTGGCTAGGCGTCTTTTGGGAAGAAGTACAACTTTCGTAAAGAAAACGCTCTAGGTTGCTTGTAAAGGGAGTCTCTAAAAATTGCAATTTTTAGAGACAACTTTGAAAAAGTGACATTTTAAGTCTTTGTATTTCAAAGACTTAAAATTCGAGAGGTATCTCTAAAAAAGCATTGAAAATGATTTTTTAGAGATACCTTAAAACAAAGTACTCTTTTTACTGCAAGGCAGACTCTCTTCCTGAGAAATTTAGATTTTGTTGATTGCATTTTAGCGGTGTATAATTTCGTAAAAAATTCTACTAGTGATGCCCCGCCTTAGAAGGCCAGTTCAAATGAGAAGCTGCGACATTTGCGTCGTAAGTTCTCAATGGTGTTTTTAGGGTAAAAGGAACTGAAATTTATGCCAAGGTTTTTTAGTGAAATGTCATGTGAAGGCCACTCTTTGATGTAATTGCTTTGCGAAAGAATTATTTCTTTTCAAAAGTAACCTAGCCGACCCTGTAGCCAGGCTACGACCTCCTGTCGCAGTTTTTTTATCGACTGCAAAAAATTTAAATATGCAGTTGAGGACCGCGCGCAGCAAGTGGCGGAAGGGCCGTTTGACAAAAGACGGGATGCTCAAAAAAAAATAAAAAAATATCAAAAAAAAATCGGCGGTTTTTAAAAAGTGTGGTAAAATGGTTTTTGAAATTTTTTAATGGAGGGTTTTATGGCCTTTATTGATTGCGTGGAATGGCAGCCT
This sequence comes from Desulfovibrionaceae bacterium, assembly GCA_963605975.1. Lineage (GTDB taxonomy): Bacteria > Spirochaetota > Spirochaetia > Treponematales > Treponemataceae > Treponema_D. Next base: position 1,628 of record CAVCWN010000056.1, read on the forward strand.
CAGAGCAATGATATTTTTGCCTGGCGCTATCCAGAAAATAATTTGACAACGGCAACGCAGCTGATTGTCAGGGAAAGTCAGGAAGCTGTCTTTTTTTCGAAGGGACAGATTTTGGGAAAATTTGGGCCGGGAAAGCATACTCTTTCTACGGAAAATTTGCCTGTCCTGCATAATCTTTTTGGAATTCCTTTTGGTAAGAAAAATCCTTTTACGGCCGAGGTCTGGTTTGTAAATAAGGCGGCCCCTCTTACGATTGACTGGGTTACGAATCCGGTGCGTATTATGGATGCGGATTATGGGCAAATGTTGCCAATCGTTTCTAAGGGGCGCTATGGTCTTAAAGTTGTTGATGCTGAAAAGTTTTTGGTTAAGCTGGTGGGCACTCTGGAATCTTTTACTTCAGCCCAGTTGACGGATCATTTTATGGGGCCTCTTATTGCTAAGACGAATAGCGCTATTGTTACTTACATGACTGCGAATCATGTGGGCATTATGCAAGTGGGCGCTTTTTTGGACCAGCTGTCTGATTTTATAAGCCAGCCGCTCAAGGCTTTTTGGGATGAGTATGGCTTTGATTTGACGGGATTTTATATTACTTCTGTGGATTTGGATACTTCGTCAGAGGAAGGTAAAAAAATCTCTGAAGCTATGAGTGACAGGAGTGCCCAGAATATTGCGGGTTACACTTGGCAGCAAAAGCAGAGTTTTGGTACTGTCAACAATGCGGTTTCTAACAGCCGCGGAGGTTTGGGCATGATTGGTGCTGCTATGATGATGGGCGGTGGAATTAATGGAAATGCCAGTATGGGCAGCGCTATGATGACGCCGACTGGTACCGCTTCTTTTGCCCAGGGAAATGCGGCTGGCGGCTCTAGTGCCATCAATCAAAAGTCGACTGTTTTTTGTTCTAGGTGCGGAAAGTCTTTCCCTGCTACAAACCGTTTTTGTCCTCACTGCGGTGATCCTTACAATCCTTGTCCTGTCTGTGGACGCGACAATGATGTGAATGCAAAGCGGTGTGCTGTTTGTGGGGCAAGTTTGCAGGGCCAGAATGATGTAAACAATATGCTGAATGGAAGCCTTTGTTCCCGCTGCGGTTCAAGTGTTCCATCTGGTACAAAATTCTGTCCTAACTGCGGAAACAGAATGTAGTTTTTTAATGGCGACTTGTGGCTGCCTGGTGATTTTTTTTGCCGGGTGGACTGTAGCCTCTTGTGCTGCCGCTAACGCGGTGTTTTTATAGGAGGTGTGATAAAAATTACATCCTTGTAATTTTTATCACTGAAGTTTTCCAAACGTTGTTTGTAAAACTGCGGATTCAGCACCTCCTGTGCTGCCGCTAACGCGGTGTTTTTTATAGGAGAGTTTCATGAATACGAAACAATTAAAGGTTTTTAAAATAATTTTATTTATTTTGGGGCTGGCTGTTATTGGCGGGGCTTTCGCTTTGGCCAATATGCCTTTGCCGGAAGAAGGTCTTTCTGCAAATAAGAAATTTTTCTGGGGGTCTTTGGCTTTTTGCTATTTGATTTTTTTTGTGCCTGTTTTCTTGACTTCAATCAATTTAAAAAACTTTGACAAAAAAATTCATTCGCATTTTTCTTTGTGGTCAAATTTTTTACTTTTCGATGTAGTTGCCTTGGTTTTTGCAATTTTGGTTTTACAAAATGTCGTAAAAATCAGGCTGGCTCTTATTGTAGAAATGATTCTTTTCTTTTTCTGCTTAATCATGATTTATGCGGCATATTTTTCTGGAAATCATATTGGCAATGTAAAGGAAAAAGAAGAGAAACTCTTGGGAAAAATTACAGAAGTAAAGTCAACTTTTGAAATGCTGGGAATGAAGGCTGATTCCTGGACTGCAAAGATTGATAATTTTTCTGAAAGTCAAACAAGAATTAAAAAACTTTGCGATGATGTGAAATATATTTCCCCGGTGGATTCACAGGCGGCTTTTTCTTTGGAAGAAAAAATTATTGGGGCAGCTTCGGCTATGGTAAAAACTGATGTTAAGAATTTTGACATGGATGATTTTAATGAGAAGCTTGAAGACCTGGAATTTTTAGTAAAACAAAGAAAGGCTTTAAGAAATTAAATTTAGGGTATCTCTAAAAAATCATTTTCAATGTTTTTTTAGAGATACCTGCGAATTTTAAGTCTTTGAAATACAAAGACTTAAAATGTCGCTTTTTCAAAGTTGCCTCTAAAAATTGCAATTTTTAGAGGCTCCCTTTACTATGAGGGCACTTCTAAAAAATCTTTTTTAATACTTTTTTAGAGGTTCCTATAATTTTGAGGAAAAAAGATGACTGGAAAAATTTTTAAAGAATCTTCAGATATTTATGAAGATCAGGCTAAAGTGCTTTTTGATTACTACAAAAAGGCTGCTGAAAAAATTGTTGAAGAAGAAATTGAAATTGAAAATAAAGTAAAAGATGCTGAAGAAAAAAAATCTACTTCGGAAGAAAGACGCCACAAGCACAAGGTTGCTGCAATTGTGACTGTCAGTATTTCCGGGGCTGCATTGCTGGCAGGGATTCTTTGTTTCTTCCTGGCACCTCTTATCTGTACCATTTTGCTGGGTGGCGTTTTTTTGGGCTGCGGAATTGCCGCTCTTGTGAATAATTCAAAAAGAAAATCTGCCATAAAAGATTTTAATGATTTTGAAGAAAAAATTAAGGCTTTGGATGAGGCCAAAAAAAATATCCGCAGGGATTATAAGGTTTCTAAACTGGGAGTGGCTTATGTCCCGGTTGCAACAAAAGTTCCTTTTGAAGGAAAGAGTCTGGTGGTTGATCACACGGGCACAACTTCGAATACGAATTTCAGCCTTTCGGTTTTGCACCAGCCGGATGAGTTAAAGACTTCGCTTGAAAATCTGGAAGACAAGTTGAATAACATTCCTATTGTTGAAGGAAATGAAGATGCGGAAAATCTGGACACAAGCATTTATTCAAAAAGCGTTCAAAATATTACCATGCACAATTACATGGGGGGCATTGACCGCGATGTAAGAAATATTTCTTACCTTTTAAGTGATTCTGACACGCGTTCTGTTTCCCTGCCACTTGTTGCGCCGGAAAGTCAGCAGGAAAATTTCTTAAATGAATTTGCGACGGATGATGTAAGCAATAAGCCTGTTGTAAAAGTTTTTGGCACTGACGGTTTTGATGAAAAACTTGATTCCTTTACTCAAATGAGTGATTTAAAAAAGCAGCTGGAAAAAAATACTGATGGCGGTAATTCAAATTATTTCAAATCACTTATAAAAAAACTGGGGGATTCTGTTCAAATTGTTTCCAGAATTAAAACTGCATCAACAACATCTTTGCTGGATTACACAAATTCTATTCTGGCAGCAGTTTTAAAATCGGGCTACAACCAGTATTCTGCTCAACTGGAAGCGGAAGAACTGACACGCATCCGCGATACGAATTTTAATTACCAGGATTGTGTAGAAAGTTACCATCCTTTTGAATTGAAGGAAAGTTCAAAAGTCAGATACGACATTTACAATCAAAATTGGGTGGCAGAAGATGGTACAAAAACAATCATGCCTTTTGGAATCAATCAAATTGAAGAAGAAGTTTTAATGCCTTTGATAAACAATTTGATGAATGAAACCAGGGTTGAGCGTTTGAAAATTTACAATAACATCAAAGACCAGAAGTTGAGTTATTTGAATAAGTGGCACCAGGATGTGGAAGCTGCTTTCCGTGACAACCGCAAAACTGGTCAAGATTTAATCACTCAAATTACAAATGCTTATGCTGAATATTCTACGGCCCACAACACTTACCTTTCTTACAAGCAAACCCAAAGCGTGATGAAAAAAACTGGCCGCGCTGATGTGGAAACAAAAGAGGTGGAAGCTTCGGATGAGGCAATCAAGGAAATTGAAGAAAGCGTAGAATCTTGTCGCGAAGTTGGGGATGCCTTCCAGCTTTACATGAGGCAGCTGCAAAGTGATATAAATGCGGCTTCTGAAAAATTTGGATTTGTTGAATATTTTGAAGGTTCCCTGCGTGATGGCGAAAGTAAAAAAGTTGCGGATTCAATTATACCTGAAAATTTACAGAACCTGGATGAGCGCCGTAAAAAAATTATTCCGGTCAGCACTTACTTTGCAACTTACGCTGAATTGCCACCTGCTCCAAGTGTGGAAGAAAAATTGAATGAAGATTTCGCTTTGGATTTGCAGGCGATTGCCAATGCACAAATTGCCCGCATTGATGAAGAAAACGCTTCTGTAGCTGTGCCTTCAACAGATGGCGCTGCTTCTGGCGAAGGAGTAGTTGGACCTTCAACAGATGGCGCTGCTTCTGGCGAAGAAGTAGCTGGACCTTCAACAGATGGCGCTGCTTCTAACACAGAAGAAACTGGACCTTCACAAGATGGGGCCCCTTGTGACGAAGAAGATAGCAAAACTGATGACAACAAGGCAGATGTAGAAGTCAAGAATCAAGAATCCGAAAACGAAAAAATCGAAGACGACTCCGGCGATGAAGATGAAATCGATGAAGATGATGATGAAATCGAAGACGACGAAGATGAAATCGATGATGATTCTGACGAAGAAGTAGAAGACCAAGAGTCTGATGATGACTTGGATTTAGATGACGACTTAGACGAGGAGACCAGCGATGAGTGATTTTAACATTACAGTTGACACAAATCCTATGGCTCGCTCGCTGGACAATGTTAATTCTAACGTTAGGAATGTAACGGCTTCTGTTGTTGCCATGGAAAGTGCTGTTGTCCTTGCACAAAGGGAGGCGTCTAAACAGATTTGTGAAAATGTTGATACAGGATTTTTCCTCTTGATGAAAAGTCAGTTTGACCAGAAGATTGCGGCTGTTTCAAGCAAGATGTTAAGCCAGAAGCAATTGATGGAAACTTTCAAAAAGGAAATTGATAAAATAATGGTCATCATGCAGGATGATTATGAAAGAATTAAGCAGAGGTATTTTAAACATTTTAACTCACTTGATAAAGCTTTGGAAACACGCATTCATGAACTGGACAAAAAGGCTTATGAAATTTCCCGCAACTACAAGATGAGTCAATTTAAAAACGGAAGCGATGTAATTAAAACCATTTGCTTTAGCGATGACACTCAACTTTTAAATGTTAAGGAAGCAAGTGCAAATGTAAAAAGCCGCAGCGCAAAATCAATTGCGGTGATGGCAAATGATGTTGTTGCTCAAAAAGAATATTCTACTTCGGTAAAAAATATTTTGCACGAAGAGCAAAACGCAAAGCGCTTTGACGAGTACCTGCCGGTTCTTTTGAGTCAGGAAGATTCTATGCTCAGCCAGGAAAGTAAAATGAAAAATATTTACAGCCAGGAAGAATCAAATTTTTCTAAGGATTCAAAATATTTGAATCAAATAAAAGAAAAGGCTGAAGATTTTTCATGGTCTTGTGTGAGCGATGATGAATATGAAAAAATAAAAAATTCTTTTGAAGAAAAGGTTTCTTCACAGGTAAGTGACCAGCGCCTTGCAAAAGAAATGCTTCGTCTTTTTAATCAGGCTAAGTGGGAAAATGCAGGAGGTCAAAATTGAGCTATTCAAAAACCTATACTGGAAACGTAAGATACTATGGTTCAGCTTCTTACACTGTGCATTATCCTGCAAGCGAAAGTGGAGGCAGCATTTCTGGATCGGTTGACTATGCGGGGTCAGTGCCAGTTTCTGTAAACCTGTACGTGGACACTCTGCCTTTTGACAACAGCGTAGATGACTGCCGCTATTCTGTGAACGCTTTAAATGGTGCTGTAATTGCCATGAACGGCGCCCAGGTAAGTTCAATTCACCAGGCAGCCGATGATGTTTCTGATCATGTCATAAATGGATTTTTTAACATGATTGGCAGTGAACTGAGTCAAAATATCGCAGCACTTTTTGCAAAATTTAAGGCCCTGCATGAGTTGATGGAAACTAAAGCCCAGGTGCTTCAAAAGCAGCAGATTGTGATGCAGGATGACTATTCGCGCATTTCCGTCCGCTATGAAAAAATTTTTCAAAATCTGGATGAAGAACTTGAAAAAGAAGTTATGGCTTTGGATAAAAATGTTTTTGAACTTTCAAAGCAAGTGCAAAGTCAGCAGTTGCAATCTTTGCAGGCGCAAAAGGTTAGTGAATTTCTTTTGGGCATAAATGAAAGCGAAATTGTAAACCAGGAGTTGCTGGTTGCAAACACAAAGGCCAAGGTTGTAAAAGCAATTGACGGTATGGCGCAGAATGTCATGCAGGAATCATGCTATTCAAAAAAAGTTGAAGGCATTTTGAATGATGAAAATCCTGTAACAAAAAAAGATGAATTTATTCCGGTTATTTACACAGAATTTTCTGACGGGGACTTTATGCAGGCACAGTGTTTTTCAAATTTGAATGCAAGTGATGTTGATGAAAAAACTCGTCAAAAAGTAAAGGGGTATTTTAAAGAAAAAAAACTCGTTCAAAATTCTGAAGCGGAAAATAAAAAAATTGACGAAGCCTTTTCTTTAATTGCGGAAAAAGAATTTTTAAATCTAAAGGATGAAAAATCTCTCCGGGTTTATAATCTTTTAAAAGAATTAAAGGAAAAATCAAAAAACTAATTTTATATATTTTCTTTTTAGAAAGAGGCAGCTCTAAAAATTGCAATTTTCAGGGGCGGTCGAAAAAAAGATATTTTTAAAAGCGCTGCTTTTGAGGCAGACTTTTATAGGGAGAAAAAAAATGAAAGATATTAATGACAAAGATTTTGGTCAAAATACAATCACTCTTCGTAACAACAGGGTGGCAACTAGCATCATTCCACGCACAAATGCTGAACTGGACAGACAGGTAATTGTTGACAGCGACGTGCTTGTTGAAGGTTCTGTTTATGCAAAGTTTCTGGAAATTGCAAACGGCCCGGCGGATTTTAAAAAGGCTGTTTTTGCAGACAAGGAGTTGCACATCAAAAGCGATGCAAAAGATTTAATTTATTTTGAAAAGTCAGTTGCAAGTTCGCAAAGCGTGTCTGCCCTTATTGCAAACGGTCGCGCAATTTTTGGCGGGGACGTAAATGCGCCGACTGTAAAGATGAAAAATTGTTTTGTCTGCGGTTCCATTTATGCTACAGAAATTCACCTTGAAAACTGCATTGTCCTGGGGGGAGTTTTTGCCAGTAAAACTTTCACTATTGATTCCTGCATTGTGGGAACTTTTAATTCGCCGGAAGTAAATTCGTCTGGCATAAATTATCTTTTATACCCGACAGCTTTTTCTGTTGAACCTATGTCATTTTTGCCGGCCACAGAATTCTGGAATCTTTCACTTGCGGATTTAGGTTCGCTCTTTAAGGGAGAAGAGGAAAAAAAGAATACGGGTAAAATTAAAATTGATTTTGAAAATGACACCCAGCGCACGGTTCTTACAGGTGAAGACGGCACGCAGACTTTGATAAACAGTTACAGTGTGGCCAGCCGCGTTTTGGTAAGCGACATGCTGAATGCGGAAAAACTGGAAAATCACTTTTTGATTATTTCTGCAAGCCTGGGCAGTCAGATTTTAAAAACTTATTCTCTTACAAAATCTACTGGCGAAAAGGGGCCGGACTTAAATGTAAAAGACATTGCCGAATTTTTCTTTAACATTTTGAATGGTAAAGTTCAAATTGTTGAACTGGATGGTAGTGTTACTTTTGAAGATTTTAAGCGTAATTTTGAATAAGCTTTTCCTGGCGGTCTGAATTCAAAGGACCGCTTTTTTTTTTGTAAATGCGGATTTGGAATTTTAAAAAAGCACTAGTCGGATTGGAGCGGGCGCGAAGCGATTATTTTTTTACGAAGTAAAAAAATAACGGAGCGACAGCGTAGCCGCGAAAAGCCGTTTTTAAAGGTGTCCTCTCCAGAAGAAAAATAAAAAATGTAAAATTTATTTTCTTTTGTTTGAAAGTTTGATTTTATGTGTTAAAATATAAGGGTAAATTTTGAGGCAGAAATGAAACAAAACTTAAAGGAAAAATGTCGCCTGCAATTAGTGCCGAATGTAAAAAAGAAGACTCGTTTTTTTAGAAATTTGATTCTTATCCTTGCCGGACTTTTACTTGCTGGAATTTTTGTGGCGATTTTTATTATATTTGCACAAAATAAAGTTATTCACACAAATTCTTTTGATGTTTCGCTAAAGACTGAAACTCTTTCCAAGTCTTCAAATAATGCTGCGATTTTATTTGAAATTCCCCGTCGCGCGGACAATACAGAAAATTCCTGGTATGACAAGGACAGCCGCCAGTGGGGCGCCCAGTATGACATTTACGTTATAAATAAATCTAAGGCGCTTTTGACAGACTGGTCTTTGAAAATTTATTTACCTGAAGATTTTAGAATTGATTCCAGCTGGAATGGGGTTTATAAAACTCAAAGTGCTGCAGGGAAAAAATTTATTCTTGCGACTGGAATTGAAAGTGCCCTGAATGTAAGAATTGCTAAAGGGGAACTGGGCAAGTTGGGCTTTGTTTTGTATACTCCTCATCTTTTAAAGAACTGCAATTTTGAATTGACTTACCGTCTGGAAAAATCCGCTTTTTCAGATCCAGTGGTGATTGTCCTTTTTTGTTTGCTGCTTTTGGATTTGCTTACGATTTTTATTTATTACCTTACGCATTTTATGCTGGAGCACCAGAAAAAGCATTCTGAAAGTACCATTCAGGCCCTTATTCAACTGGTGTCACATTTTATAGACGTGCGCGACCCTTACACAAGGGAACATTCGTCTCATGTAGGAAAGTATTCCAGAATGATTGCAGAAAGAATGGGCTTTTCTGAAGAGGACCAGCGGAATATTTACTGCATGGGCCTTTTGCACGATGTGGGTAAAGTTTTGATCCCAAGTGAAATTCTTAAAAAAACAGAAAAACTGACAGACGAAGAATGGCAGATTATGAAAAAGCACACGACTTATGGTGCTGAGATTTTAAAGAGTTTTGAATACATTCCTTATGTAAAGGAAGCGGTTTTGTACCACCACGAGCGTTACGACGGCAGCGGTTATATGAGTGGCCTTAAGGGTGAAGAAATTCCTTTGGTTGCAAGGATTATTTGTGTGGCTGACTCTTACGATGCAATGGCGACGGACCGCGCTTACCGTAACAAGTTGCCGCGGGAAGTTATTCTTTCGGAAATAGAAAAAAATAAGGGCAAGCAGTTTGATCCAGAAATTGCTTCTATTATGGTGGATCTTATTAAGGAAGGAAAGATTTAAGGATTTTTTAGTCGATTTTTGGATATTTTTTTGTAACAGAAAATGCATGGAAGAAAGCTGAATGTCTGTCATTTGGCTTTCTTTTTTTTGTACGGATTTTGAATTTTGTGGGAGAGTTGATTCTTGGGGGCTTTTCATTTTGATTTTCCTAAATGTTGGCTAACCTTTGAAAAGTTGACTATATTGATTTTGCTGCTATGATTAAGTTGTGATGGCTATATTTTAAATTCTTGGCCAGAATTAAGGAGGACTTTATGTGTAAATCTTCAATTTACGAAGCAAGAAATAATTTTTCAAATCTGGTAAAAATTGCGGAAAGCGGTGAGCCGGTTGAATTGACCCGTTATGACAAGCCGGTGGCGGTTATTATTAGTTATGAGGAGTACGAAAAAATTGATTCGCCAAAAAAAAATTCGTGGTTGGAAAAATGGCGCAAGGAATATGCTGACGTTTTGGATGATGAGGGAATTCCTGAAGCGCCAAAGGTTTATCTTGAGCTAAACAGGGTAATTTTTGAGGACTAAAAAGAGAGATTGTATATGAAAAAAATTTATCTTTTAGACACAAGTATTGTTTCTGAATTTACAAAAGTAAATCCAAATGAAACTGTAGCTTCTTTATACGAAGAAAGAAAAGATTTTTGTGCCATTTCAGCAACATGCTGGCAGGAATTGATATATGGAATTTCTAGGTTGCCAGAAGGAAAAAGAAAAACTTCTCTTAGCGACTTTGCAAGTGATTTAAGAGATAATACTGAAATCCTCCCATACGATGATTTTGCAGCAAAAATATGTGGTTCCCTGCTGGCTAAGGCTGAAAGGAGGGGAAAAAGTTTGCCCGTAATGGACTGCCAGATTGCGGCTACGGCGATTGCAAACGGCATGGTTTTAGTAACGCGTAATGTTTCTGATTTTTCGGAAGTGGCGGAAAGTGATTTTTTGAATATGGAAAACTGGTTTGCTCCTGCTGACCTTTAATTTGGCTTCGAAAAAAGAGACAGCTTAATTTTTTTTGCTGCCTGGAAAGTTGATGGCAAGTTAAGGTTAAATTTCTGGTAATTTTGGTAAAAATCCTTACACATTTTTAAAAAAGTCTAATATAATGGAAAAATGTCTAGAGAAAGATTGAGCAGCAGATTGGGATTTATTCTGCTGAGCGCAGGATGCGCTATTGGTTGCGGAAATGTCTGGAAATTTCCGTGGATGGTTGGACAAAACGGTGGTGCTGCCTTCGTTTTGATTTATTTTGCATTTTTGGCTTTGTTGGGATTGCCGGCTTTGACTATGGAATTTGCCCTTGGTAGGGCAGCCCAGGCAAGTCCTGTAAAGATGTACCAGAAATTGGAAAAGCCTGGCAGCAAGTGGCATATTCACGGTTACGTCTGTCTTTTTGGTAATGTTGCCCTCATGGCTTTTTACACGGTCGTTACTGGCTGGTTTATTTATTATTTTGTTTCTTTTGTGGCAGGCCGTGGTTCTTCCCTTACATTCGGTGGTATGATTTCCAGCCCTAGAATCAATGTAATGTATCTTTTTATTTCGGTTTTCCTGTGTTTTGCCATTTTGACCCGCAATTTGCAGAGCGGTCTGGAACGCATCACAAAAGTTATGATGGTTTTGCTTCTTGTGCTGATGACAGTCCTTGCCGTTAGAAGTATGACTTTGCCGGGCGCTGGTGAAGGTCTGGCTTTTTACCTTGTTCCGGATTTTTCTAAAATCAACTTGAATTCAATTGTTTCGGCTATGAACCAGGCATTTTTTACACTTTCGCTGGGTATTGGTGCCATGGCTATTTTTGGAAGCTATATTGGAAAAGAACACTCTCTGATGGGTGAAAGCCTTAGAATCATTATTTTGGACACTTTTGTTGCGGTTACTGCCGGCTTGATTATTTTCCCGGCTTGTTCGGCTTACGGCCAGAAAGTTGGAGCTGGCCCGTCGCTTTTGTTTAACACAATGACGGTCGTTTTCAATAACATGGGCCCTGTTGCAGGCAGAATTTGGGGCAGCATTTTCTTCCTCTTTATGATTTTTGCGGCTTTTTCTACGGAACTGGCTGTTTGCGAAAACATTTTGGCTTGTGTTCGCGAATTGACTGGCTGGTCACGCCTTAAGGGCTGCCTTATTTGCGGAACTGGCATTTTCTTAATTTCACTGACAACCGCTTTGGGCTACAGCGTATTTAAATTCCAGCCATTTGCCCAAGGAACTGCCTGGCTTGATTTCTGGGATTTTATTGTCTCCAATAATCTTTTGCCTTTGGGCTCTCTAGTGTTTGCACTTTTCTGGTGCACAAAATTTGGTGCCGGCTGGGACTCTTTTGTTGCAGAAGCAAATGAAGGTAAGGGCTTGAAAGTAAAAAAATGGATGAAATTCATTTTTGCCTGGTTTGTTCCAATTTGCATTATTGCCATTTACATAATTGGTTTAATAACTTACGACTGGAGATAAGTGGCATTTGTAAAAACAAGAGGCTTTTGAAATTTTCTTTTGCGATTTTTTAAAAGCCTGTCTAAGAAAAAAGGGCGCCTTTTTAGAGGTGCCCTTTTTTGTGTTTATATTTCGATTTGATATTTTATTTCTGGCAGTTTTGGCAGAGTTTTATGCCAAAAGGGTTCTTTGTGCCGCAGGAGGGGCAAACCCAGCCTTCTGGGGCTTCTTGAGTTTGGCTTTTAGTAGAGCTATTAGTAGAGACGGTGGAAATATTAGGAAAGTTTGTGACATATCCATTTGTTTCTTTTTGTGTGATGTTTGGTGAAGAGAGTTTTCTTTCTACTGAAGAAAGTCTGTCATCTACTGAAGAAAGTCTGTTATCTATTGAGAAAAGAAATATACTGGGCCCGCAAGAGACTGCAGCAAACATAAAACCTGCAAGAGTTCCAAGAATAAAACCTAGAAAAACAGCGTCGTCTACTACAAGTATAAACAAATAACATCCACCCACTGCACATCCTATGATGATAAGAAACATAGAAATGTAAACTAAGACTTTATAAATTCCTTTCATAACAAAAGTTCCTAAAAATATAAATTTTCCACAATACCAATACGCGTTATTATATTAATACCACTATACAAAAAAAAAGTATTCTGTCAAATTTTTTAAACTTAAGTTTCCTTCTGTCCTTTTTAGAAACGTCTGTCTAAAAATTAATGTCATGCTGAATTTATTTCAGCATCTATTTCAAATAAAATTCAAAAAAAACGCGTGCCCAAAATAAACTTTGAGTACGCGTTTTTTTTATTTTCTTGTTTTTTGCCTAACCCTTTCTACTTTTGCTTTTTTACCAAAATGGTTCCTGCCAAAAATGCCGTAAAGGGTGCGGTAGCGGCCAGTCCAAAACTTCCTGCCACTGTGTTAATGATTTCGGCGGCGACCTGGTTGTTGTTCAAAATGTTGTAAATTGGGGTACCCTGGGCCATAAAAGTCATCAAAAGGGCTATGCAAGTGCCAGAATAGGCCAGTAAAAGTGTGGTCGTCATTGTTCCCATGGCGGCGCGGGCAACTGCCAGGCCTGATTTTATTGCCCGCCACCTGGTAATTTCCGGGCAGTTTTTTACAACTTCATTTACGGCGGACGTGATGTCCACAGACAAATCCATAACCGAACCGCTGGCCCCAATGCAAATGCTGCTCATAAAAATCCGGGTCAAATTCAAATCCTGGAAGCCGGCATACAAAAGACTTTCCGAGTAGGACATAACCGCCCCGTGAATTTTCAAACATTTTGTACAGATTATCGAAAGAACGGCACAGAAAATTATCCCCAGCATGGCCCCACCGGCCGCAGAAAAAAGCCTTCGGTCAAAACCGTAAACTAGGGCAATAATAATCACAGTCAAAAAGGCAGTGCCAACTAGGCCAGTAATAATGGGGTCAATTCCTTTGAGATAAAGTGGAATTATGATTTTCCAGAGGGCCAGCACCGTCACAATAAAAGAAAGCACTGACCGCACCCCAGTGGCTCCGGCAAAAATAATCAAAAAGGCTGCAAAACACAGCGCCAGAATCAACTCGCCACGCAGGCGGTAGTGGTCAATCAGATTTACAGAAATAATATTTTCGTTACCCTTTTCTTCTACGCCGTCAATGTAGTCCCACTGAACCAGAGCCTGAGCCGTGTCGCCGGGGTGAAAAATTTTGTCCTGGGAAAGCGAACCGTTCAGCATATTCCAGCCTTCCGCGGTCTGCCCCTTAAACTTGCCAGAAAGAAATTTGACCGTGCAAACCTGTTGCCCCGTGCGAATCAGGCCGGTGTCGATAAAACGCGAATTGTCCACGTCAATGATTTTCGCCCGGCATTTTACCGCATCCCTGAATTGCAGGGCACCTTCAAAACCAGTCGGAATAAAAAGCATCGCCACTACGCAGGCAATCGAAACTAAAATTGAGACAGTCGAACGTGAAAAATTTATTTTCTTCATCTTGATTTTCCTTTTTTGGCCGTTTCCCTCGCTTTGCTCGGGTCGCTATGTCCGCACTTCGCTAACGCTCATCGTCCTCACTACGCTTTCGCTTCGTTGCGGTCGACTGCTTCGCAGGTGCTCCCAGCGCTAACGGAATTTTTCTCCGCCTAAAGCCATTAAAAAAAATAAATTTTTGAGGTTAGAATTAAATTAAATGGATGTAAAAAATTGGTAAAAAAAACGCGTTAGGCAATGGAGCACCGGCGAAGGCAGTTTCAACTGCCGAAGCCGAACAAAAAATGTCTGCAATTTGCAGACATTTTTTGTTTGAAGCGATAGCGGAAGTGCGGAACTGCCGACCGGCAGTTTACTGCCGGTAACGCCCAACGAAGTTTCAAGGTCACGCCCAACGAAGTTTCAAGGT
>CAVCWN010000057.1:0-10057 GCA_963605975.1 Desulfovibrionaceae bacterium
AAGGAGGATTTGCCTGCATTCCTATAAAAATAAAAAGTCCGTCACAGGGGAAAATTCTTTCCTGGCCCGTCAAAGTGTTCTGGGTTTTTACCCTTTCGATTTTAAATTTTCCTTCAATTCCGGTAATTTTGTAATTTGGGATTACGGTGATTTTAGGGCAGGATTTTACTCTGTCAAAAAGATTTTTGTCTGCCTTAAAAAAATCCCGGCGGTGGAGGATTGTGATTTTTTTGCAAATTGAACTTAAGTAGAGTGCCTGGGAAAAAGCGCTGTTGCCGCCACCTGCCAAAAGAATTTCCCTGTCTTTAAAAAAGTGTCCATCGCAGAGAGCACAGTAAGAAATTCCCCTTCCAGTAAATTCTTTTTCGCCTGCTACATCAAGCCTTTTGTGACTGGCCCCGTTTGCAAGAATGACAGTCTTTGCTGTAAAAATGCCACTGGTGGTTTTCAAAAAAAATTCTTTACTTTGTTCGTTTTTAGAAATTTTTTTGCAGGATGCTGAAATTATTTTTCCTCCAAAAAAGACAGATTGCTTTTTTAAATTATTTATAAAATCCGGTCCAGAAATTTTTGGAAAAATCCCCGGATAATTTTCCACTTCCGCAATTTCCAAAGCCTGGCCCAAAGCCGCATCTTCAAAAAGGCAAGTCTTCAGCCCAGCCCTGCCAGCATAAATGGCCGCAGTCAGCCCCGCCGCCCCCGCTCCCACAATGGCAAGATCAAATTTTTTTTCTGCAAGATTTTTGTCTAAAGGTTTTTCATTTCCTTGATTTTCGATTTCGCACATATTTAAGTCCTTGAGCTTTTTTTGTTTTAGCTTATTTTTGATTATTTTCCAAGACTGTCGGTGCGGGTGGTAAGGTCAAAATCATCGGAATAATCTTTTGCCCATTCGCTTTTCCATAGTTTGTTCTGTAAGGCTTGGATTAGGATTTTCCTGCATAAAAAAATTATAAGACAATTTTTTGATTTTATAAAGCTGTCAGGTTTTTTATTATTCGGTCGAAAAACGCAAAGTCTTTTTTTGAAAAAAATTACAGTATCTGGTAAAAAAAAATCTATGTTGAAAAAGCTAGTGGTGGGGTTTAAGATGTTTGTTAGAAATGGGGTTGAATGCGTAAGGGATCGTAAGGGCATGCCGCAAGGCTTGTTCCAGAGTGAAGCCGCAGGCTGAACGGAGGAATGGAGGCGAATGCCGGAACCCTGGAGAGCCCGACCTGACCGAAGGGAAGGGTACGCCCTGAAAAAAAAGGAAAAATTATGGCTGAAGTTGAAAAAGAAATTTGTGATGGAAAATGTTTTTTGGGAATTGAATTTGGGTCTACCAGAATTAAGGCGCTTTTGATTGACGGCGGAAAAAATGTGGTGGCTTCCGGGGCTTTTGATTGGGAAAATACGCTTTTGGACGGCATTTGGACTTATTCGCTTGAAGAGGTTCAAAATGGGCTGAGGGCGGCTTATGGTGATTTGAAAAAAAATGTGAAGGAAAAATATAATCTTACTTTGTCAAAAATAAGGGCTTTGGGAATCAGCGCTATGATGCACGGTTACATGGCTTTTGATGAAAAAGATGATTTGCTGGTTCCTTTTAGGACTTGGCGCAATACTATTACGGCAGAGGCTAGTGGAATTTTAAGTAAGCTTTTTGACTGCCCTATTCCGGAGAGATGGTCTGTGGCCCATTTGTACCAGGCAGTTTTAAATGGAGAAGACCATGTTTCAAAAATTTCCTGGATTACGACTTTGGCGGGTTATGTTCACTATAAACTGACTGGGGAAAAGGTTTTGGGCATTGGGGATGCAAGTGGCACTTTCCCTTTGGATTATGATGATTTGAATTATGATAAAAAATTGATTTCGATTTTTAATGGCTTGGTTGCAGAAAAAAACATTCCCTGGAAGCTGGAAAATCTTTTGCCACAAGTCAGGCTTTCAGGAGAGAGCGGCGGTTCTTTAACAAAAGAGGGGGCTTTGCTTTTGGATCCTAGCGGGGATCTTTTGCCTGGTTCTTTGATGGCTCCTCCTGAGGGGGATGCGGGTACTGGTATGGTTGCCACAAATTCTGTAAGGGAATGTACGGGGAATGTCAGCGCGGGCACTTCTGTTTTTGCCATGGCTGTTTTACAAAAGCCGCTTGAAAAAACATATAATGGAATTATAGACATTGTTTCTACTCCGGACGGTAAGGTTTGCGCAATGGTTCACGCCAACAACTGCACTGGTGAATATGACAAGTGGATAAATCTTTTTGGTCAGGCTGCAAGTCTTTTGGGGGCCCAGTTTGATAAAAATGCCCTTTACGAAAAAATTCTTTCATGCGCAAAGGATGGGGCAAAGGACGGCGGCGGTTTGATTCCTTTTAACTATATTTCTGGCGAAAGCATTACTTCTTTTGCCCAGGGCCGGCCTCTTTTTGTAAGGGAAGAAAATGCTGTTTTCAATTTGCCTAATTTTATGAGGGCCCAGCTTTACACCAGCTTGTGCGCTTTAAGGCAGGGGATGGATATTCTTTTTGAAAAAGAAAATGTTTGTCTGGAATGTCTTACCGGTCATGGTGGATTTTTTAAGACTGGTCAGCTGGGGGCTTCGATTATGGCTGCTGCAATGCACACTCCTCTTACTTTGATGTCTACGGCGGGCGAGGGTGGCCCTTGGGGAATGGCTCTTTTGGCGTCTTATGCCTGGGACTGCCAGAATGGGGCAGCTGAACCTTTGGCAAAGTGGCTGGATGAAAAAGTTTTTTCTTCAAGTCAAGTTAAAACTTTTGCGCCACAAAAGGATGATGTGGAAGGATTTAATGCTTTCTTTGAAAAGTACAAGAGGGCCCTGGCTGTAGAAAGGGCTGCGGTAGAAAATGTAGATTAAGGAAGGATGATATGTCAATTTATAAATCTTTAAAAGAAGCGGCTTATGAGGCTAACATGCAGATTCCTGCCCAGCACCTGGCACTTTACACATGGGGTAATGTTTCTGCTTTTGATAAGAGTTCTGGTCTTTTTGCCATAAAGCCAAGCGGTGTGCCTTACCCAGATTTAACTGTGGATTCTATGGTGATTGTGGATTTGGATGGAAAGGTTGTAGAAGGTTCTTTGCGACCTTCAAGTGATACCCCGACCCATGCCGTTTTGTACAAGGAATTTGCCCTTAATGGAAAGGCGGATATTGGCGGCATAATCCACACACATTCAACTTATGCCGTCAGCTGGGCCCAGGCTGTAAAAGATGTGCCTCTTTTTGGGACAACCCACGCTGACCACATACAGACGAGTGTTCCCTGTACACCTTACCTTTCAAAAGAGGCTGTTAAAAATGATTACGAAAAGGAAACCGGCAAGCTGATTGTGGAACATTTTAAAAATTTGAATTTGAATGCAAATGAAGTGAATATGGTTTTGGTGGGCGGTCACGGACCTTTTTGCTGGGCAAAAGATGCTGCCAAGGCTGTTTACAATGCGGCGGTTCTGGAAGAAGTGTGCAAAATGGCCACTTTGACTCTTGCCATAAGGCCTGATGCTGAAGTTCTGCCTGACTATATTGTAGAAAAACATTACCAGAGAAAGCACGGCCCCAATGCCTATTATGGTCAGGGAAAGTAGTTTTTTCTGGAAATTTAAGGGATTTTACAGGAGACAGGCTTTTTTAATGGCGCAGATGTCCTAAAAAAGAGCACTAGTCGGACTGTAAGATCGAAGTCCAGACCGGCAAAGACGGGCTGGATGAGCGCTAGCGAAGGCTGAAAGGCCTTTAGGAATGGCGCCTTCCTCCAAAATAAAAAAAATCTTAAAATTTTAAAAAAAATATTTGACAAGTGTAATCAACGCGTGTAAAATTAATGTAAATACTGAGAAATTGAATGAATTTTTGGTATTTTTGATTTGCATTTTATTCATCAGGAGGAAATTATGAATAAGAGAGTTATGAAAGTGGCTGCCTTGTCTGCTGCTTTTCTTGCAATGGGTCTTGCTGTAACTTCTTGCAGCAAAAAATCTTCTGGGGTAACACTTACTGTTTGGGAATCTCTTTCGGGACCAGATGAATTTATTAAGCAGGCTGGAGAGGCTTATACTGCGACTCATCCGGATGTAACAATTAAATTCCAGAATGTAGAAATTGGTGATGCAGCTGGTAAGATTGCTTTGGATGGTCCTGCCGGTAAGGGTGCTGACCTTTTTGGTGCTCCTCATGACAAGCTGGGCGAAATGGTAACTGGTGGTTTTATTTTGCCTACAGCTAATGCAGAAAGTGTTAAGGAAAATGTTCTGGGCGCATGTTCACAGGCTTTGACTTATGAAGGAACAATGTATGGTTATCCTGTTTCTGCAGAAACTTATGCTCTTTTCTACAACAAGGCTTTGATTTCTGAAGAAGAAGTTCCAAAGACTTTTGAAGATCTTGTTGAATGGGGTAAGAAATTCAATGCTGAAAATCCTGGCAAGTATGCTTTTATGATGGATGTTGGAAATGGATATTATTCTATCATCTTTACAACTTCTAACGGCAACCGCCTTTTTGGTCCTGAAGGAACTGACACAAGCAGCTCTTACTTGAATAATGAAGATGCTGTTAAGGGTATGAAATTCTTCCAGTCTTTGAGAACTGAAATTCTTGACGTGCCTGCAGCTGACCTGGACACTTCTATGTGTGATGGTGCTTTCCAGTCTGGAACTGTTGCAATGCACATTACTGGTTTGTGGAATGTTGTAAACTTTGAAAATGCCGGAATTGATTTTGGTGTTGCTCCTTTGCCTGCTTTGCCTGGTGAAGTAGATCCTGCTTCTTCTTTCTCTGGTACACGTGCTATGTTCGTTTCTGCTTACTCTGAACATCCGGAAGAAGCTGCTGATTTTGCAAGCTTCCTTCTTACTCCAGAAATGCAGAAGTTGCGCTTTGAATTGACTGGTGCTATGCCTTCTGTAAATGTTGAAGTTTCAAGTAAGTATATGCCTGGTTTCTTGGCTCAGCTGGATTATGCTTTCCCAATGCCTTCTATTCCTGCAGTTGCACGCTTCTGGGATGCTATGAAGTCTGCTTCTTCTAACATTTGGAATGGCGCTGATGTTCAGACAGAACTGGACGCTTGTAACGAAGTAATCATGTCTGTTGAGTAAATGGACTGGCGCCTTAATTTTTCAGGCTTAGGGCGCCTTCTTTTAGGGTGGCTTTAGAAGGTAGCAAAAATGATTTTTTAGGATGCCCTTTAGCCGCCTTGACTTACAGGTTTGATTTATAGATGACGGACGCTTTTTTTAACCCCTAAAGCGTCTTTTGTGAAAGGGGCAGGAATTTGATTTTCCTGTTAATGAGTTCCTGCCCTTCCTTTTTTTACTTTGATTTTTTTAGTGATTTTTAACTTTTAATTTTTTTTGTTTGCGAGGTGCTTTATGCGGCTGAATACCGATGGAAGTTCATATAAAAAGGTTCGTGGTGTAGCCTGCTCCTTTATGGGGCTTTCGCACCTTCTTTATTTAAAGGAATATTTGAAGGGCATTATTTATGCAGTTTTGGAATTGGCTTTTTTGGGATGCCTTCCTTTTATTGTTCGTAAATTGATTGATTTAGTTTTGCTGGGAAGTCCTAAACCGGAACTTCCTGTCAGACAGCGTGACAATTCTATGTTCATGCTGATTGACGGCGTTCTTATTCTGGCAGTAATTGCAATTTTTGCTTACGTTTATGTGCTGTCTGTTAAGGATGCAAAAAAATCTTACAAAGAATATTGTCGCACTGGCAAATTCGCAAGGGAAAGAAATTCTTTTGCAGAAAGCGGTAATAATGCTTTTCCTGTTTTGGGACTGGCACCCTGCGTTGTCATGCTTTTGATTTTTGTAGTTGTTCCTTTGGTTTTTAGCATTTGCGTTGCTTTTACAAATTATTCGGCTCCGGGCCACATTCCGTCTGCCAATACTTTTGACTGGGTGGGCTTTTCGAATTTCAAGGAATTGCTTTTTGGGGGGAATGACTGGTCAAAGGGCTTTGTCCGCATTGCTGTGTGGACTTTAGTCTGGGCAGTTCTTTCTACATTCACATGTTATTTTGGTGGCCTTTTGATTGCGGTTGCTTTAAAGGAAAGCGGAATTAAGTTTGCCCCTCTTTTCAGATTCATTTTTATTTTGCCATACGCAATTCCTTCTGTTATTACAATGCTAGTCTGGAAAAATCT
Source organism: Desulfovibrionaceae bacterium (assembly GCA_963605975.1). Classification (GTDB taxonomy): domain Bacteria; phylum Spirochaetota; class Spirochaetia; order Treponematales; family Treponemataceae; genus Treponema_D. The sequence continues at coordinate 6,161 of CAVCWN010000057.1, forward strand.
TTTGAACGGCAGCTTTGGTACGATCAACAGGACCTTGCAGGCGCTGGGGCTTTTGGATGGAACTATTCCATGGCTGTCTAACCAGACTTTGGCCCAGGTTATGTGTGTGGTAATTAACCTGTGGGCTGGCTTTGGTTACTTTATGATGCTTTCTATGGGCACAATGACTGCGATTCCACAAGATTTGTTTGAGGCAGCAAAGATTGACGGTGCTTCTAATGGTCAGATTTTGCGCCACATTACAATGCCAATGGTTTTGTACCAGACAATGCCTTTGATTATTATGAGCTTTACCCACAACATAAATAACTTTGGAATCATTTACTTCCTGACGGGTGGAGCGCCGGTTGTTGCGGATTCTACAACGACTATGGCTGGCGGAACGGACATTCTGGTTACATGGATTTACAAACTGACAATGAGTTTGCAAAAGTACCACTATGCTTCTGTAATTGCAGTTTTGATTTTTGCAGTTCTTGCTCCTTTTGCAATTTATCAGTTCAGTACAACAAGGGCTTACAAGGAAGGTGAAGTATGAGACATGTTAGAAAAAATTACAGTGCAATCAAGACTGTTAATAAGACTGTCATTTATTTGATTTTTATTTTGATTTCATTTTTCGTTTTTTATCCTTTGGTTTACACTGTTTACGCAGCGTTTGCCCCGGGCAACTCTATTGCGAATTTAAATATTGTGCCTTTTAAGGGTAAGTTGACTTTGGATCATTTTAAGTACCTTTTTACTCAAACCCATTACTGGCTATGGTTTAAAAATACTTTTATTATTGCTTTGTGGACTACGGTGCTTACGGTAATTATTTCTTCTTTAAGTGCCTACATTTTTTCACGCTTTAAGTTTGCATTTAAAAAGCCTTTGCTGATGAGCCTTTTGGTTTTGCAGATTTTCCCAAGCTTTGTTGGAATGATTGCCATTTATGCCATTCTTTTAAGAATTGGCGGTCTGGATACTTTGTGGGGCCTGGTTTTGGTTTATGTAGCCGGAAATATTCCTTACAACACCTGGATGGTAAAAAGTTACATGGATACTGTAAGTAAAAATCTTGATGAAGCTGCCAGAATTGACGGGGCCAGCCACTTTAAGATTTACAGAAAAATTATTCTGCCTGTAACAAAGCCTATTATTACTTTCCTGGCAATTTCCAGTTTTACGGGGCCCTGGATGGATTTTATTTTCCCGAAAATGGTTTTGCTGTCTTCGGAAAAACAAACTTTGGCTTTGGGACTTTTTAATTTTGTTTCTGATAAGAAAAATGAATTTACCAACTTTGCAGCTGGTTCCCTGGTGATTGCAATTCCTTTTGTGATTTTCTTCCTCTTTTCGCAAAAGCAAATGATGATGAGCATGGGTACTGCTGCTGTCAAGGAATAATTTCTTTAAGAAAATAATTTTTTGTAGAAGTGCCTTAGGGATTGGAAGGGCGCCGGAGGCGAAGGTGGAAAGCTTGCTTTCCACCTTTGTAGCGACAGCGGAACCCTGGAAAGCCCAGCCAGGGACTTTGGCAAAGACAAAGTTCCTGGCAAGGCCCGTAAAAATAAAATTAATCAACACGTATAGAAAACACGTATATACTTTTGAATTAGGGTGAAAAAATGACTGGAAAAAAATATGGCTATGATGACCAGAGTCTTTTGTGTGACGGAAAAAGATTTTTTCCTATGATGGGGGAGCTGCATTATTCCCGCTACCCGCAGCGCTTTTGGAAAGAGGCTCTTTGTAAAATGAAGGCGGGGGGAATTGATATTGTTTCTTCCTATGTCATTTGGATTCATCATGAAGAAATTGAAAACGAATGGGAATGGTCTGGCGACAAGGATTTGCGGACTTTTGTAAAGACGATTGGCGAATGCGGATTGAAAATGATTTTGCGCATTGGGCCATGGGTTCATGCTGAAGTCAGGAATGGCGGTTTCCCGGACTGGCTGCTTTCTAAGTGCCCAAAGGCCAGGACTAATGACAAGGCTTATTTTTGGGAAGTTGAAAAATTTTACCGGCAGATTTTTTCGCAAGTGCAGGGTTTGCTTTTAAAGGATGGCGGTCCGATAATCGGTTTGCAAATTGAAAATGAATTTGGTCACTGCGGCGGTCTGTGCGGAGATGAAGGCGTTTTGCACATGCAGCACCTGGAAAAGATGGCCCGCGACATTGGTTTTGATTTGCCTTTGTACACGGCGACTGGCTGGGGTGGGGCTGTGACGGCTGGTCTTTTGCCTGTGATGGGCGGTTACTGCGAGGCGCCTTGGGATCCTCGAATTACTGAAATTGAACCGTCTGGAAATTATCTTTTTACTTACGAAAGAAATGATCACGCTATTGGTTGCGATTTTGGTCTGGGGCAGGGAATTACTTTTGATATGACAAAGGTGCCTTACCTTACGGCAGAATTGGGCGGCGGCTTACAGGTGACTTATAAAAGGCGGCCTGTTGCTTTGGCAAAGGATATTGGTGCTATGAGTCTTTCAAAGATGGGAAGCGGCTGTAATCTTTTGGGATACTACATGTACCATGGCGGAAAAAATCCTGACGGAAAACTGACTAGTCTTGAAGAAAGCATAAAAAGCGGTTCTTTAAATGATTTGCCAAAAAAGAATTATGACTTTAGGGCGGCCTTAGGTGAATACGGGCAGCCTTCACAAACTTTTGGTGAAATAAAAAGGCTGGCCCTTTTTGCCCACGATTATGGCCAGGAACTTTGCAGCATGAAAACTTTTATTCCGGAAACAAGCCCGCAGAAGGCTGATAATTTTACGGATTTAAGGACAAGTTTCCGCTATGATGAAAAGACAAAAAAGGGCTACCTTTTTGTGAATAATTTTCAGCGCAGAAAAGTGATGGCAAGTCATGATGAAAAAATTTCCATTCCGGAAACTTTGACAGGGCCAAACACAAATGAAAAAATAAATGTTTGCGTGAAAGATGGGGATTATTTTTTCATGCCTTTTTCTAAGGATGATTCAAATTATTCTTACTACGTTCCTCTTTGCCGTTTGGAAAATGAAGGAAAGAAGTTCCATGTAGTTTACCCTTTGACGGATCAGGCTGATGAAAAGACTTGCCTTAAAGAAGATCAGGTTATTCTTTCAAGGGAAGATTCCCTGGCTGCCTTTAAGGTAAAAAATTCTTCTGGCGGCGATGAGCTTTTGGTTACGAAAGGAATTTTTTATGAAAATTCTTTGTCTGGGGGGGACTACCTTCTGGCGGAAAGGGGCGGCTTGTCTTTTAAAGTCTTCCCTCCTGTAAAAAAGGATTTGCCTTCTTTTGAAAGAAAAATGGAAGGTGATTTTGAAACTTTTACTTTTACCGGTCAGACTGATTATGTTCTGGATGTTCAAAGCCATGTGCTTGAAGAAAGTGAAAATCTTTTAAAAGTAAAAATAAAAATTCCTTCATGGGCCGCTTTTAAAAATGTGGATGATATTTTTATCCGCCTGCATTATGTGGGAAATTGTGCCCGCCTGTATCTGGATGGAAAACTGGTGGATGACAGCATCTTTACAGGCGAAGATTTTCCTTGGGAAATAGGTTTAAAATCTTACGGAAAGGAAGAAATGGAATTTGTTCTGGAAGTGGATGCTCTGGACAAGGATGCAAAAATCTTTATTGAAAAGTGGCCGCTTTTAGAAAAGCAAAAAACGGCTTTGCTTAAAAAAATTGATGTGGATGTGGAATATAAAATAAATGTTAACTTGTGATTTTTTTTTATCACTTGTGGTGACATGACTTTTGTATTTTATTAAAATCTTTTCGTTATGGAAAAGAATTTAACCGAGGGCAGCGTTGTAAAAAATCTTTTGTTTTTTTCGCTGCCCTATTTGCTCTCTAGTTTTTTGCAGACCCTTTACGGACTGGCGGATTTATTTATTGCAGGCCAGTTTAATG
>CAVCWN010000058.1:0-19866 GCA_963605975.1 Desulfovibrionaceae bacterium
CTAGATGGGGCACGATTTTTAAAATTACTTTTGGGAGTATTTATGAAAAAGTATCTGTTATTTAGCCTGTCATTGTTTTTCTTTGCGGGGACGGGTCTTTTTGGCCAGGAAGAAAATTCTGCTTTTCAGGAATCTGAAGAAATTATTTTTTCAGAGCAGGCAGTAGGGGAAAACCAGTTTTTTGAAGAAACTGAGGACATTAACGGAATAAAAAAAGAAATTGGCCTTTTAATCAAAAATGGTCTCCAAGAGAACAAAGAGAAAATTTCTTCGCTTTCACAAAAATTACCTGAAGAAGAAAAGCTGCTGCTTTTTAAAACTTACGAAAGCGATGCAAAAACTGCCAGACAGGAAAATATGTGGCCGGGTTACGGTTTGGGTTCTTTATGGCAGGGAAACTTCGCTCCATTTTTACCACATCTTCTTGTAGACGGTATTGGGTCCCTGGCTTTATATACAGGCGGTATGGGAATACTTATATTTGGAATAGTAGATTTTATTCCTTTTTTATCTACAAAAGGCGAAGTCGCTATCTTTAAAGACTACTATCTTCCTCTTCTTGGTATTATGGGGGGAGGTCTTGCCGTAATGCTTACTTCCAGACTGATAAGTCTTATATGGCCCAACCTTTATGCAACGAAATACAATGCAAACTTAAAGGAAGCCTTGAACATGGATGACTGGGTGGAAAGTATTTCTGTGAATCCAGTTATAATTCCGGACAAAAACTTCAGGGCAGGACTGGCGGTTACGATGAAGATGAATTGAATTTTTTTGGGAGCGGGTTTGGAAAGGGGCATTTGTTTTGTAGACAGGTGGCGGTTTTGGAAAGGGGCATTTGTTTTGTAAACAAAGGCCCCTCTTGGAAACAAGCACTGCTTTCGTAAAGCAGCCCTCATCCCTCAACAGGCATTTTTTTCGTAAACAGGGGCCGCTCTTGGAAACAAGCACTGCTTTCGTAAAGTGGGGGCGGTTTTGGAAAGGGGTACTTGTTTCGTAGACATGTGGCGGTTTTGGAAAGAAGCATTTTTTTTCGTAAACAGGGGCCGCTTTTGGAAAAAGGCACTTCTTTCGTAAAGCAGCCCTCATCCCTCAACAGGCATTTGTTTCGTAAACCAACACATCTTTTACAAAGAGGCATTACTTTCGTAGACAGCCCCCTCCCCCAAATCAAAAATCCGTCTAACGCAGCAATTCAAAAATCAAGTAAAGTTTTTCTTCAAAGTCTGCGGTAGAAGATTTTAATTCCTTTAGGAAAGATGAATCCTGGATGCGGCCAAGAACTGCTTCTTTTTCCTGATCGTTTCGGAAAGTGATGCTGCGAAAAAAGTCTGTGTAATCTTTTTCACGGCTGGAAATGGAAGATTCCAGCATGTTGAGTGAAACATAGGCTACGTCGTTTGTGATGTCATCGTAATCTTCGCAAGTAAAGTCCTGAATCTTTTTTGAATACATGTATTCAAGTACAAAAAAGGCATAGCGAGCTTTGTAATCAATGTAAGACTTTTGACATTCATCATAAAAATCATGAACCTGCTGCCAGCATTTTATTTCTTCATTTTTGATTTTATCAAAGAGTTCATTTATTTTTTCTTCTGGAATAATCTGCCCACCAGCATTAATCCATTTTGTAAAAAGAGGCAGGCGATAAATTTCTTTTAGATTTTCCAGTGAAAGGGACTGACACTTATTCTGGCCAGCCCAATCAATTAAAGACTGGACTGCAAAATATTTTAAAACGCGGCGGTATTCTTTGTAACCCTGAAGGGCTTTAAAAATCAAGGCGCCATATTTTTTTTGAGCAAGTTTGTCTATTAAAATAATTTTTGCCTGGGCATTTTGATGGATAAAATCTTTTGCCAGCTGCAGCCTTTCTTCTTCACTGGAAGATGAAAAAATTTTTTCGTGAAAGTCCTGGGTCAATTCGGCCTTGTCATCGGCTTTTGTAAATGACTTTCTTTCTTTTTCATCCAAAAGCAAAAAGTCTTTTGTTAATTCAATTATTCTTTCCAGAGCAGAAATCACTTCCTGCATTGTGTCAGGAGCAAAGGGGTTTGTTTCAATGTGCTGAACTTTGTTAAAGCGTTTGTCCCTTGCTGCAAATTTATATTTGTTTCTGACAATGGCGTACATGTTATACAAAAACCAGTAAGCTGGCAAAATGTGAACGGCCTTGTCATCATTGCTGGTAGCAAGAAGTGAAAATGGATATGTGATGTTTAGTTCATTCTGGTAACTGCCCTTTGAAACTAAAACGAAAGAAGCAAATCTTGAATCATATTTAAAATCGGAACAAAGGCCCGGCCAGAAACCTCTACCTGCAAGCATTTCTCCGTCAGGCGACCGGGAGTTGTGGTTTGACCCGATTGTTGCGGCAGAAGCGATGTTGCTTTGCCCCATGACTGTAGAAGCAATCAGGAAAGAAGAATTGTGGTGCTGCTCGTGGAAAGGGAAAATCAAATTGTTAAGAAGTTCGCAGCAAGACACAGTCGAATTATCACCCAAAACGGAATTTAAAAGACGGGCTCCATATTTTATCTGACAATTTTTTCCAATCACAAAACGCACTGCAACTGCCTGATAAAAAGCGCGGCTGCCTTCACCCATAATTCCGTTTACCAGTTCGACACCTTCGCCCACTTGGGAAACTGCATCTTCATTGGAAAGAATTGTAATATTTTTTAATTTAAAAGCGCCCTTGATGTATGCGCATGAACCAATCCAGGCATCTTTTATTAAAGTGGTATTTTTTATTACAGCATCATTTTCAATTACACCGAATGTGTTTAATTTTTTGTCATTTCCAAATTCGGTTAACTCAATAAAGCGATCCATCAGTTTATGATCTTCGCGGTAACGAGACCAGAGAAAGGCATCTGCAGGAATCATGTCTTTAAAAGGAAGAACTGCTCTTTCATCATTTTCATTTCCCACACCAATCCATATTCTGTTTTTTTCAGGTTCGCCTTCTTTTAAAATTCCGTTTCCGAATTTTGAATGACATGTGCAGCTGATTTCCTGAATGTTAAAAAGCATGACACGGTCTGCAAGGTGATAATTTTTTATGTAAGAAACATTGTTTATTACGCAGTCATCCCCCGTGACTAAATCATAAAGGGAAGAACGATAGATACCTGTTTTAAGTTCCAGGTCGTGGTATTTTAAAGTGGCATGGCGGATTTTTCCCAAAATGACGTATCCGTTAAAATCACTTTGAATAATCTGGTCAACGCAAAAGTCCCCGGCTTCTTTACAAACCCAGATGTTTTGCCACGTAGGGTCAGAAGAAGTATTTCTATTTTGAATGAGTGTATAAATTTCTTTTGGACTAAGATGACGCTTGTCTTTTATTAATGCAGGATCAAAATCAAGTGACTGAATTTCGTCCTCTAGTAAAGTTACCTTTGGCATGCTGAAATTATAGTTTGTTTTTTTTCATAACTCAATATGGGATTTTTTTTTAAAGAACTATGTGCTATATTTTTGGAATGAGTTTTGCATGGAAAGATTTTTTAAAAAAATGGGTACATTTTCTTTTGGGGATTTTTTTAGCGCTGACAATTTTTACTCGTATGGCAGAAGCGGCAAGTCTGCAAGAGGAAGAAGGACAGTATTCTAACTTACACATAATTACTCTTTCAAACCAGTTAACCATTTTTGTAAGGGAAGATTTTTCCAGCGCCATTTTGCATGCGGAATTTATGTCCAGGGCAGGATTTTCTTCACAGTCTGCGGCCAGGGCAGGCTTCTTTCCTTTACACACAGAAGTTTTTGCAAAACAAATGAAAAATGATTACAAAATTTTTTTTGACACTGTTGAATTAAATTATTCTACCAACCAGGAATCTTCTACATTTTCTGCTTCCCTGCCCCCTGAAGAACTGGAAACCTTTTTTAAATCCATTTCGCAGGTTTTAATAAATCCTTCTTTTTCGGATCAAATGATTTCTTCAAGCTACAACGAAATGAAAAATCAAGTGCTTGAAAATGAAAAAAGTACAAGTGCTTTAATTAACAGTGCAATCGATTCAAGAATTTTTTCTTCAGCTCCATGGAAACATGACACAGGAATTTACCCAGCACTTTTTTCCAGACACACAACTTCTGAAGTAAGGACAATTCTTTTTGACATTGAAAAAGAATTTTATGTTCCGCAGAATTGTGCAATTTTTATAAGCGGAAATATCAGTCATGAAAAAGTTTACAACCTGGCTTTAGAATATTTTTCTGAATGGAAGGATTTATATTCAAGACAAGTAAAAATAAATTCACTTAAAGAAAAAGATGATTCAAATAAAAATGCTAAGACTGCTGCAGAAGAAAAATCGAATGCAGGGACAAATGAAAAAAAAGAAAAACGCTTTGTAATAACAGACGATTCTTTTTCAAAAGATTTTACTCAACTTGTTGTCCAGTTCACTTCCCTTTCAATGAACCAGGCTGACATTTTGAGTGCGGCTTTTAACACTTCGTCTTCTACATACATTGAATATGAAACAGAAGACCCTCTAGTTGCTTTAAGAAGTTATGACTATTTGACTTCGGCAAGTGTTCAGCAAAGTGATTTTTCTCGTTTGATTTTACAGGCCCTGCTTGAAGAACCTTATTCATTTTCTTCAGAAAAAAAACCGAAAAAACTTCCTTCAAGTGCAGACCAGGTTATCCGCTTTGTAGAAAATGCAAAAGCTGCTGCTTCCCTTTCGCCACTTTCTTTTAGCCAGGCACAAAATGAAATTTCTTCAAAATACAAAAAGCAAACTTCGTCCCCGCTGGAAGGAATGAATTTTATTGCAGACTTCTGGGCCCTGCATCCGGAACTTTCTTCTGAAGTTTTCATGACACGTTTTGAAGCCTTGGAAGAAGAAATAAAAAATGAATCTGCTGCAGAAATTTACCGCAAGGTACAGGAGGAAGAACCTTATATTTTTGTTTTGTTAAACACAGAAAATTATTTAAAGGAAAAAGAGTCTTACGAAGAATTAGGATTTAATCTTGTAACAAGAAAAAATGCTTCATGGTACACGGACCAGATGTTTTTAAAAAAGGCTCTTACGGATGAAAATCTTAGCATAAAAGAAAATGCTGATGAAAAAATTGATGAAAGCGAAAGTGAAAAAAATAAAAATGCGGCCCAGTCTTTTTATGAGTCAAATTCTAAAATGATAAAAAGTGCAGTTTTGGAAAACGGCATTCCGCTTCTTGTAAAAGAAAATCCTAAGAGCAACGGTCTTTTAATTTCCATTTGCATTGATGGCGGTGAAGCAGCTTCTCCGGCAAATGAACATTACCTTAGGACACTTATTGTAAATTATCTTTCATATAATTTGCAGGCGGAAATTTCAAAATTAAAAAAGGAAAATAAATTTAAAAGCCTGGGGGAAATAAAAAGTTCGACAAACAATTTTAAATCTTACATTACCATTTCATGTTTAAAAGAAGATTTAGAAAATGCCTTAAGCGCTTTCGTAAACGCTGTAATTTATGGTGACATTTTTCCTTCAACTGCTGACCGCATAATGTATGAACAGTACGGCCAGTGGAATACAAAAATAAGCAACATGGATTTTCAAATGAGCCAGGCTGCTTTAAAAAACATTTACCAGGGAACCTCGATAGAAAAACTTTTTGACATAGAAAGTCCCATCTTTAAAGAAACAACTTTTAAATCTTTAAAAGATTCTTACGCTCAATTAATTAATGCTGAAAATTATTCCATTGTAATTTTGGGCGATATAACTTTTGAAGAAGCAAAAACTGAATGTGAAAAAACTTTCAATCTTTTAAAGGGCAAGGGGCAAAAGAAAAATTTTAAAATCACAAAAGGAAAAATAAAATCTAAGACAGATAAAATTTCCATCAGGCACACTTACAACACCGGCATGCCGGCAGAAATGGCAGGTGACACAGTTCCAATTCTGGTTCCTACGACAGAGTTTAAAGATCCGGCACAGTTTTGGTTTGCCTGTCCAACAGATGATGAAAGCAGAGAAATTTTTAATGCCCTTCTTTATGAACTGGCAAAAAGGATGAATGAGGCTCTTGATAGTCAGGCAGAAACTTTTGTTACAGAAGGCAGCAAAAGTCTTCCTTACGCGTGTTTAAAAACTCCTTCCATTTTGTACACTGCAAATTTTCTATCTGCTTACAAGAAAGCTGTTACTTCTTTGAAAGATGATTTGAAGACGGAAAAGGACAAAAGCGATATTGCTAAAAAAGAAAATAGTCTTTACGAAAGTCCTCTTTTAAAAAACATAAAAACAAGGTGGATGCTGAAGGCGCTTTTAAAAACTCAGTCTGACGAAGGCACAGCGGAGCTTTTGCAAAATGGCCTTGTTACAGGAAACGCTCTTTTGTACCTGGAAGATTATCTTAAAATAGAAAATGCCAGTCTTGAAAAAATGATTCAAGTTGCAAAAAAATATTTACCGGACAGCCCCACATATTCAATTTATTCAAAAGATTCCAAGTAAGTCTTAAGGGTATCTCTAAAAATTGCAATTTTTAGAGGCAACTTAAATAAAAAATGAAGGGGACAAAATGTGGTCCAGAGTAAAATCATTTTTTTCAAAAGGAATTTTTTCAAAAAGCTGAATGTCAAAAGAAAGACCGGCACATGTTAAAGAAATTTTATTTTCTTTGCAAAAAGAAGAAAGGCGGGAAAGGTAAATGTCATAAAATCCTTTTCCATGCCCCAGTCTTTTTTTGTCTTTTGAAAAAGCAAGGCCCGGAACAAGAACAAGTATATTTTTTACAAAAGACAAATCGTTCTCACAAAAAAAAGAAGATGTCATGTCAAAAACTTTCAGATTTTTTTTAGGTTCTAAAATTCCAAAGGCACCTTTTTCCATTTGTGTCTGGAAAAAATCTTCTTTTGAATTATCAATAAAATAAAATTCCATTTGGCTGCTTTTTTTTTCATTCAATGGCTGTTCGTTAAAAGCACTTACGCTTTGACAGACTTCATTCTTTTTCTGGCAAAGAGGTGGATGGCATACTTTGGGGAGCAGTATTTTTTTTCCATCAAGAAAAGTCTTTTTAAAAAGTGTCAGGGTATTCACTTCTGAATCTAGAGAAAAATATGAAAAAATAAGATTTGCCTTTTTATAAAAATCTTTTGATGTTAAAAGAGAAAATATTTTTTTTGACTGATTTTCTTTTTCTTCAAGGCTTAATGTTTTTAAAAGAGATTTTACATTTTTTCGAAAGGCATTTTTTTCTTCATCAATTCTTAACATAGCAAAATAAAACTATCAAAAAAAAGAAAAAAAATCTTGAAAAAAAAGTAAAAAATTTAAAGGTAACATGATAAAAAAAATAACTTGCAATTTTTTTTCCTTCATTTATACTGAGCGAAGATAGGCTATTAAGCCTCTTTTTTTTTGAAAAGTCAGCACTAGGTATGTAGCACTAAGGTGGATTTTTTGGAGGATAAAATGAAAAAGAAAAGTTTCAGTCTTTTTCCTTATCTTAGAAAGTATTCTTTTTTTTATTTGATTGCTCTTCTTTGCATTACGGCCAGCGTTTTTCTAGACATGATTTCCCCCGTGATTATTCAGCACATTGTGGATGATGTTCTTATTGCCAAAAACATTGAACCTTTAAAACTTCTGCTTCTGGGAATTTTAGCCATTGGTCTTGGCAGATTTATTTTCCAGTATGGCAAAGAATTTATCTGTGACTTTTGCGGTTCAAAAATTGCATGTGAAATAAGAATTAATCTCTTTGAAAAAATCCAGAGTCTTTCTGCAAATTTCTTTGACAAAATAAACAGCGGTGAACTTATGAGCCGGGTAAAAGATGACGTTGACAGCATCTGGAACGTAACAGCCTTTATGGGCATTTTGATTGCAGAAGTTATTTTGCGCGTAATCACAACAATGTATTTTATGATCCGCATTAATATCTTCCTGACAATCATTCCATTCTTTGCCATGATTCTTACGGCTTACATTGCAATCAAAATGGAAAAAAAACTGGACAATCTCTACGAAGATGCAGCCCAGGAAAATTCTGAACTCAACAACACAGCAGCAGAAAATCTTGCTGGTGTAAGAACTGTTAAAGCATTTGCCCGCGAAGGTTTTGAAATCAACAAGTTCCACAAGCACAATCAAAAATATTATGAGCTCAACATTGATATGTCGCGGGTCTTTGTAAAGTACAATCCTAAGATTCAAATCATTACAAAACTTTTGTCTGTAATTACTCTTTTGATTGGAGGATTTTTTGTAATCCAGGGGAACCCTTTTACTGGCGGAGAAAAAATTACAATTGGTCAGCTGATGGCATTTTTGCAATACGTAGGAAATATTATCTGGCCACTTGAAATGCTGGGTTGGCTTACAAACGGTCTTTCTTCTGCAAGGGCAAGCATTTCGCGTTTAAATAAAATTTATTCTGAAATGCCAGAAATTACTGACACTAAAAATCTTTCGACTGACGAAGAAATTGATGCTTCACTTTTTACACCCCATGACATTTGTGGAAACATCTCTTTTGAACATGTTACTTACAAGGCAGGTGAAAGAAAAATTCTTGATGATGTTAGTTTTGAAATTAAAGCAGGACAGACTCTGGGCATTATGGGAGCAACTGGTTCCGGAAAATCAACAATCATAAATCTTTTAAAAAGAATGTATGATGTTACAGACGGCTGCATTAAACTTGACGGAGTTGACATAAGGCAGATTCCTTTACAGGCACTGCGCTCTTCAATTGCAACTGTAATGCAAGATGTCTTTCTTTTTAGTGACACCATTGAAGACAACGTCCGCCTGGGGGCAAAAGAAAGTATTACTACAGAAGAAGTTCGAATCGCCCTGCAAAAATCCCACAGCATGGAATTTGTAAACAAGATGGAAAACAGGGAGCAGACTGTTATTGGGGAGCGTGGAGTTGGACTGAGCGGAGGCCAAAAGCAGCGCATTACAATTGCAAGAGCCCTGGCACGAAAAACTCCTGTTCTTGTTCTGGATGATTCAACATCGGCCCTGGACACGGAAACTGAAAAAGACATTCAAAAAGTTCTTTCGGAACTTAAGGGCATGACAAAAATAATTATTGCCCACAGAATCAGTTCTGTAAAAAATGCTGACAAAATTATTGTCCTTGAAAAAGGCAAAGTAGCAGAAGAAGGAAGACATGAAGACCTTCTTAAGAAAAATGGTTTGTACAAGGAAACCTATGATTCCCAGTACTAATTTTTTTTGGATTATTTTTTTTTAATTGATTTGAGGAAAATTTATGAACAGCTACAAACAGGATGAAAAGCAAGTAAAAAAATCTACACTTGAAACTATGCCTCGCCTTTTTAAATATCTTTTTAAATACAAGGGGCAGATTATTTTAGTTTTAATTTTGATGGCCTTTGGTACAGTCGTGGATTTAGTAAATCCTCTTTTAACAGAAAGTGCAATTGACAAATACATTCTTCCTGGCAATGTGCCTGGTCTTATAAAGATTGTAATTATTGCAGGACTTTTAAATGTTCTTGCAGTACTTGCAATTAAAATAAGAATGTTTGTTATGTCAAAAACAAGCAATAAAGTTATCCAGGAATTAAGGCAAGAACTTTATGACCACATTCAGGAAATGGATCTTGCATTTTTTGATTCGCGGCCGTCTGGAAAAATTCTTGCAAGAATTATTGGGGACACAAATTCTTTAAAAGACGTAATTGAAAATTCAGTAACGACTTTAATTCCAAACATCATAACTGTCATTGCGGTTATGGCAATCATGTTTGTAAAAAACTGGAAGCTGGCCCTGGCAGCCCTCTGCTCTACTCCATTTATGATGGCAGGCATTTTTTTAATTTCCAGAATGGCAGACAAACACTGGAAAGCCAAAAGACAAAAATCTTCAAACATGAACGCTTTTATAAATGAAGATTTGTCTGGAATAAAAATCATTCAAAGTTTTCGCGCAGAAAAAGAAACAGACAAAACTTTTAAGGAACTGGTCTGGGCTGACCGCAGCGAATTTATTAAGGCGGTTAGATGGTCTGATGCTTTTGGTTCATGGATTGATTTGTGCTGGGCCTTCGGAACTGCAGCCCTTTACCTTTGCGGGGTAATGCTTTTGGGAATTGATAATGTTTCTGTTGGAACATACATTGCTTTTGCTTCCTATGTGGGCATGTTCTGGCAGCCGATTATGAACCTTAGCAATTTTTACAACCAGTTCATAAATGCAGCAAGCGGGGCTGAACGTATTTTTGAAATAATTGATACCAAAGCAGAAGTTGTTGACAGCAAGGACAGCCAGGAAGTGGAAGACATAAAGGGAGATGTTACTTTTAAAAACGTCACATTCGCATACGACGAAAGCCGGGACATTTTAAAAGACATTTCTTTTGATGTGAAATCAGGAGAAACCATTGCCCTTGTAGGACCGACTGGGGCTGGAAAATCTACAATTGTAAATTTGATAAGCCGCTTTTATGACATAAAGTCTGGCCAGATTTTGATTGACGGGAAAGACATTCGCAAAATAAAAATAAAAAGTTTGCGGACAAAAATGGGAATAATGACTCAGGACAATTATATCTTTAGCGGCACTATCCGCGAAAACATTATGTACGGAAAACTGGACGCAAGCGAAGAAGAAATGATTGCGGCAAGCAAGGCTGTTCATGCCCACGATTTTATTGTGTCTCTTGAAAATGGTTATGACACAAAACTGACTGCGAGGGGCGGAGAACTTTCTAACGGTCAAAGGCAGCTTTTGGCTTTTGCAAGAACGATGATTTCTAATCCTGCAATTTTGATTTTGGATGAAGCGACTTCCAGCATTGACACAAAGACAGAAATTCTTGTTCAGGAAGGAATTGCAAATTTGCTAAAGGGAAGAACAAGTTTCGTAATTGCCCACCGCCTTTCTACCATTCAAAATGCTGATAGAATTTTTGTAATTGATAAAGAAGGAATTGTTGAAAGCGGCAGCCCGAAAGAATTGATGGCAAAAAAAGGAGAATACTACAAACTAAGACAGGCCCAGTTTTCATAAAGCGCTTTTCATAAAAAATATTTTTTTGAAAAAGTGCCTGTATAAAAAAGCAGGCGGTGCCGGCTGTGTAGCCCCTTTAGTTGCCAGGCATCTGATGCAAAGCAGCGGATGCCTGGCAATGAGCGTTAGCGAAGGGCGGAAGAGCCGTCTTTAAAAAGGTTTCCCCCAAATAAATTTTTCCTTGTAAAAGAAAAAAAGAAAGAATAATATTTTGGTATGAAAGATTCTTTTTCTAAAGTAAAAATGGATGAAGGGCATCCGAATTTTGACCAGGCCGTTAAGAGGGAAAATTCTCTTTACCAGAGGGGCAATTCCATTCGAAGCGAATTTGAAAGGGACTACACCAGACTTTTGCACTGCCAGGCTTACAGGCGAATGAAGCACAAGACTCAGGTTTTTTATGCTCCCCACAACGATCACATTTGCACAAGGATTGAGCACGTGAATCATGTGGCCAGTGTCAGCACGACCATTGCAAAGTATTTGGGACTCAACAGGGATTTAACGGAAGCAATTGCTATTGGGCATGATATTGGTCACGCGCCTTTTGGCCACACCGGCGAAGAAATTTTAAATGCTCTTATAAAAAAAGATTGCGATGCGAAAAATTATCCAAAAAAATTCAAGCATGAAAGGAACAGCCTTTTTTTTGCGGACTACATTGAAACTTTACCAGACCCTGAAGGAAAAGAGCGCACCCTGGATTTAACATACGCTGTTCGTGATGGTTTGATTTGTCACTGCGGCGAAATTGACCAGCAGGGAATAAAGCCCCGTAAAGAAGCAATGAATCTTTATGACATAAAAAGGCCTGGTTTGGTTTCGCCTTTTACTTGGGAAGGCTGCGTTGTAAAAGTTTCAGATAAAATTGCTTTTTTGGGCAGGGACATTGAAGATGCCGGCCAATACCACATAATTGATATGGGCTGCTACAGACAGCTTAGGGAAATTGTGGCTTCCACTTTGGGCTGGAATGCAACAAAAAAAGGAAGCTGCAACGGGGAAAAATCTCAAGTGCACCGGTCGGGAATTTCTGTAAACACAACAGTTTTAATAAATGACATGATTGTTGACCTTTGCGAAAATTCCAGTCCTGAAACAGGCATTTCTTTTTCAGAGCCATATTTTAAATTTATTATTGAACTTAAGAAATTCTGTTTTTCAAATATTTACAATCACTGGCGCCTTGTTGAATTTAAGCGATATGCAGAAAATGTTTTGGGCACCATTTACAGAACGCTCATTCAAACCCAGTCTTATGCTCAAAACGGAACCATGGACCGCTGCCTGCGTTACGCGCCAAACCTTTCAAACACATTTATTGACTGGCTGGTAAAATACACAAATTACAAAACAAGGGGGGACGAAAACCGCAAAAATATTTTGCACTACGAAACAAAAGAAGTCTTTGACGTTAACAGTCCTGAAAGTTTTGAAAAGTGCATTATTGAATACATAAGCGGCATGACGGACCAGTACGCACTGACGGTCTTTGAAGAAATAATTTCTTTTTAAGGCTGTCCTTTAATGAATTGTTGATTTAGTGGATTGTTGAATTGATAAATTGTTGAATTGATAAAAACAAAAAGCTCCAGAAAGAAGTTCTCTCTGGAGTTTTTTTTACGATAAGGAGAGTGAGTCCTTTAAAGGCATTCCCGAGACTTAAAAAAAATCCAAAGAATCACCTTAAAAAGTCACCAGCCTAATTTTATTTTTTCAAAAGTTCTGCAAGACCCTCTGGTGTAAAGTTGAAATATTCTGCAACTTTTGCAGCTGGACCTGATTCGCCAAATGTGTTGATTGTAAAGATGTCTTCTTTCTTTGCATATCCTTCCCAACCCTGGCGGCAAGCTGCTTCTGCAACAACAGTGCGCTTTGCATTTCCAATGAACTTCTTTTGTTCTTCTTGTGAAAGATTGTCGAACATAGTTTTGTCCAAAATAGAAACAACGCGGATCTTTTTGTCAGAAACAAGGGCAGCAGCCTTGAGTGACATTTCAACTTCTGAACCTGTTGCAAGAATTGTAATGTCAGGATTTTCACTTCCATTGGCAACTACATAAGCGCCATATTTTCTGGCAGTGTTTTTCCAGTCACCGTCTTCCTTGTTGTAAACAGTGATTGCCTGTCTTGTAAATGCCATACAAACAGGATGATCTTTGCTATCCAAAGCCATTTCCCATGCCAGCTGAGATTCTTCAGCATCACCTGGGCGCAAAACCTGAACGTTTGGAATACAGCGTAAAGATGCCAGTGTTTCGATTGGCTGGTGGGTAGGACCGTCTTCACCAACATAAATTGAATCGTGGGTAAGGACGTAGATGTTTGGCAATTTGCTTAAAGCAGCAACACGAAGTGAAGCGCGCAAATAGTCTGCAAAAACAAGGAATGTTGCACCAAAGGCCCTTAATCCTCCGTGAAGATTAATACCGCTCATAACCTGGCTCATTGCAAATTCGCGGATACCATATTCAATTGTGCGGCCCTTGCGGTTTTCAGGGGTATAGGTGCCGTCATCATTTTTAACTTTTGTTTTGTTAGGGCCCTGGAGGTCAGCAGAACCACCAACCAGCCATTCATAGCGGTCAGCCATGCAGTTAAGGCTCTTTCCGCTGGCATCGCGTGTTGCAAGAGAATCGCCGGCATTGTAAGAAGGAGCAGCAGCTTCTCCTGTCTGCTCACCCTTCCAGTAAGCATTCCATTTTTTGAGGAGTTCAGGATTTTCCTTTGACCATTCATCAAATTCCTTATTCCAGTCTTCTTCTGCCTTAGCAAAAACCTTGCGTCTTTCTTCAAAATACTTGTAAGCTTCAGGTAAAACATAGAAAGTTTTATCTTCCGGCAAACCTAAATTTTTCTTTGCTTCACGGCAACCGTCTTCTCCAAGAGGTGCACCGTGAACATCAGCAGTACCTTCTTTAGGAGCGCTTTTTCCGATTGTTGAATGCAATATGATAAGACTAGGCTTTGAAGAATCACGTTTAGCCATTTCTACCAAGTCAGCAATTTCGCCAACATTGTACATACTGCCTCTGAAAACCTGCCAGCCGTAAGACAAGTATCTTTTTTCAATATCTTCTGTGAAAGTAATGTCTGTGCTGCCGTCAATTGAAATTTTATTTTGGTCATAGAAAACAATCAATTTGCCAAGCTTTAAATGGCCTGCCAAAGAAGAAGCTTCTGAAGAAACACCTTCTTCAAGACAGCCTTCTCCAACCAGAGAATATGTGTAATGGTCAACAATCTTGTGTTTTGGGGTATTAAAGCGGGCAGCAAGCATTGTTTCTGCAATAGCCATACCTACAGCGGCAGCAATTCCCTGTCCCAAAGGACCAGACGTACATTCAACACCATCAGTAACCAATCGCTCAGGATGACCCGGGCACTTTGAACCAACCTGACGGAAGTTCATGATGTCATCCATTGAAACCTTATATCCTGCAAGATGAAGAATGCTGTAAAGAAGCATAGAACCGTGACCTGCCGAAAGCACAAAACGATCCCTGTCTTTCCATGCAGAATCAAGAGGATTATGCTTCATGATTTCGCCGTATAAAACAGCCGCTACTTCTGCAGCGCCAAGAGGAAGGCCTGGGTGACCAGACTTTGCTTTTTGAATTGCATCCATTGAAAGACTGCGAATAGATTTTGCAACAGCTTCAATTCCCTGTTTGTCCATAAAAAACTCCTTTGATAGGGTAAAAAATCAAAGCCACCCGTTAGAACAAGTGGCTTCTATAATAAAAGCATTCTATTTGGAATACTTTTTAAATGCTTCAATAAGGTCTTTTGCAGAAGGTCTTGTCTGGAGGATCTGCTTAAATTCAGTATACTTTATGGCCTTTGCAAGACTGGAAAGAACGTCCAAATGTGTTTTTGAAGAACTCGAAAGAACAAAAAACATTACAAAAACTTTTCTGGCATCCGGAGCATTCATGTCCAGACTATTTTTTAAAAAGCATACAAAAATCTTTTGATCCTGGTCATTTTGCATCATAGGCCTGCGGGGATGAGGAATAGCAATGCCACTTCCAACAGCCGTGCTCAAAATCTTTTCGCGAGTAAGAAGTTCTTCCAAAAGTTCTTCTTTATTTAAATAATCAGGCAGGGTAAAACTTTCTACAATGTTTTTGTAAACTTCCTGAGGACTAGAACCCTCTACATCATAAAAAAGGCCACCATTTTCAATTAACGAACAAATCTGAAATCCATCACCCATAGAAAACTTCCTTTTACAAAATAAAAACTTTTTTAATACCGCATTTCACCATAAAGGAGCCTCCAAAATTGCAATTTTTAGAAGCAAGGCAGCCCCCTTAAAGCCGAACTAAAAAACTTCAAAGTTCTTTAGCTGCAGATTTTTTATGGCATCACGCAGGACGCCTTCAATCTCTTCAAAATTCCACTTCATCCCTTCCAAGGAATCCATTTGATTTTCCAGAACAGCTTCATCGCAAAAATCCAAGGCAAAAGCTTCAATCATCTTTACCAGGTGCGAAAAAAGCTGGGTCAAAATAATCAATTCGTGCTGAGGCAGATCTTTTACGTAGTTTCCAAGCTTGTCCACTTGAAGAATTAAATGATTAACTTCGGTAAAAAGATCCAGGACCATTCTTCTTGCAGGACCGGCCACCTGGTCTTTAAACCAGTTGTAATCTTTTTTTATTATATTGATTCTTGATTTCAAGTTCAATAATAAAGCCTCTTCTTCGGACTTTGACGGCTTGTAGTAGCGGGGAAAAATCAAATCCACAACTTCCTTTAAATCTTCCTTTCGCCTGTAAAGCATATCCTTCAAATACAAATCCTGAACAAAAGGCGGACACTGGTAAACAAGAGGAGCAAGCCTCTTTGCCTTAGCAGCAGCGTCTTCTTTATCATCAACAAAATTCCAGGCACCGGCAGCCGGAATATCTTCTCCCTTGCGCCAGATTCTTGTTTCCACACCAAAAATTTCAAAACTTACCTTTTTAGCATAACTCTGGAAAAATTCTTCCAGGGAACCGCAGTAACTTACGCAAAGATCACCTAAATGCCTGCAAAAAACGTTAGCCAGCTGCTCTTCAATGGAAGAACAAGGACCGCATGTATCGAAACTTTCCAAAAGGTACTTTTCCAAAAGACCATACCACTTTTGCCTTTTCCGGGTAATTTCATTTTCCTTAAAAAGAAATTCGTGTTCGTGCAAAACCATAACGTTAACGCTGCCTTCAACCCAGTCATTAACGCAGCAAAGCAGGCGGTCCCCCTTTCTAAAACCAAATTCCCGCTGCAAAAAGGCCATGCTCATGCCAGTCATATAAACATTTTTAGGCAAGAGAAAACCATTTTCTTCCAGATGCAGCTTTGCATTAGCCGGATCAGAAGCAATATACTGGGAAGCATATTCCTGACCATAAAACTGAAAAACATCAACAGCAAAATCCGAAGAAAAAGATTCAGTCTTTTTAGGAATTTTTCTGCCATCAATATAAAAATCCAGGGCCGAAGCAATCAAATTTGAATCCACAAAAGGCATACAACGGCTGCCCACAAGAACAACCCCCTTTTCAAATTCCAAAGGAGTCGGTTTTATACTGAAAAGTTCATTTGTAAAAACACCGGCCCTGGTCACGTACTCCTTATTTTTCAAGGAAAAAACCAGGGGGTTACTGCTTAAAATATGTTCACAGTCCTTTTCCGAACACTTAATCCCCACAGACAAAAAAGCCTTCTGGGCATCCTTAACAGTAAAAACGCCGGTACAAGTTCTAAGAAAACTTTCAACTAATATTTCAAAAGTATCATTCATATTTTTTTTCCGTTTTTATGGGCCTTGCCTTTCTTAAATCCCAGGGGCTTTAAGAAAGGCCGGGCTCTGCGGGGTTACGCTGTCGCTCCATTCCTCCGCTATGCTCCGGAACATGCCTTGCGGCATGCCCCTCCGATCCCTAAGGCAAAAGACTGAAAATCTAAAAAAAACACACCAGTACTTTTTTTAGAAATGCCCTACAACTACTAATATAATGCATTTTTCTATAAAAAACTATGTCATTTTGACACATAGCAAATTTTTTAATAAATTTTTTTGAGTCATTTTGAAACATTTTTTTTACTTTTTTCGTCACAAATTGCGAAATTTAGACACTAAAAATCTTGTAAAGTTTGCAAAATAATCACTAAAATCCTAAAAAAAACAGCAAAATCCCTGAAAAATCAAATTAAAATCAAAAAAAAGTAGCAAAATCAGAAAAAAAATCCTGAAAATCCGCCAAAAATCGGGCAAAAGTGGCAAAAAAATCACCATGAAATCCCTCCAAAAAAGAATTTTTCAAATTTTTTTAAGAATTTTTCAATTTTTCAAGGAAGTTGGCACACAACTTGCATAATACTAAGTGTAAGGCAAAAAAAAGAAGCCTTACCAAAAAAAAGACAAAATTGGAGGCACAATATGAACGAATTAGCATTCCTTAACACATTATTAAACGACGGATTTGGATTTGATGTAACATGCAATCCAAGATTACACAACACACCAAGCGTTGATGTAAAACAGACAAAAGACAACTACGTTTTGCAAATGGACTTGCCTGGCATGACTCAGGACGACATTGACATCAATGTAAGGGAAAACACAATGGTTATTGCAAGCACAAAGCCGCTTGAAGAAGTAAAGAAAGAAGCCGAAAAAGATGAAAAGAAAAACGAAACTGTTTTCCTTCTTCACGAAAGAAGCCCTCTTTCATTCAGAAGAAGCTTTACCCTTCCACGCGATGCAGACAGTGAAAAGATTGAAGCCAGCTTTACAAACGGCGTTCTTACAGTAACAATTGCCCGCCGCCTTGAAGAGCAGCCTAAAAAGATTGCAATTAAAATTGCTTAAAAAAAATAAAAGTTTTTTTTAGTAATTGTAATTTCACTTAAGTGAACCTCTAAAAATTGCAATTTTTAGAGGCTCACTTTGAAAAAGCGAGATTTTAAGTCTTTGTATTTCAAAGGCTTAAAATTCGAGAGCATCTCTAAAAAAGCATTGAAAATGATTTTTTAGAGATACCCTTAACACCTAGAAAAAGCCCCTTTTTTACCTGCCTAGTGTATAGTAGAAAAGGGGCTTTCTATTTGACTTTTAATAGAAAATCCATTAGTATGACAATGTATTCTTATACTAGGAGAAAATATGAATAATTTGTGGTTATTGATAGGTCTCCCTGTTGCAGGAATCGTTGTTGGATGGACTATTCGCTGGATTTATGCCAGATTTCAACTTTCCGCTTCGGAACAAAAAGCCGAACGGGTAAAACAAGATGCTATAAATGAAGCTGAGGCTATAAAAAAAGAAGCCCACTATCAGGCAAAAGAAGAACTCAACCAAGAGCGTAAACAACAGGAGCTCGAAAACCGTGAACGACGCAAAGAAGTACAGCAGTATGAAAGCAGAGTTCAAAAGAAAGAAGAATTAGTAGAACAGAAAAACCTGGAAATTGAAAAGCGTGAAAAGGAACTTCAGGATCGTAATCTTGCCCTGGACAAAAGGGAAAGTGCGACAAACCAGAAGGAAGAAAGGCTTAGAACCGAACTGGAGCGCATTTCAGGACTGACTGCTGAACAGGCAAAGGCTCTTATCATCAAGAATCTTGAAAATGAAGCCCGCCACGATGCCCAGCTTCTTCTTAACAAAATCGACCAGGAAGCTCAGGTTTCCGCAGAAAAAAAGGCAAGGGAAGTTTTAATTTCTGCCATGCAGCGTCTGGCTACAGAAACAACCAGCGATGTAACAGTCGCTACAGTTTCCCTGCCAAGTGACGAAATGAAGGGTAGAATTATTGGCCGTGAAGGTAGAAACATCCGTACCCTTGAAACACTTACTGGTGTTGACATCATCATTGACGACACGCCGGAAGCTGTTGTAATTTCATGCTTTGATCCTGTCAGAAAGGAAATTGCACGCATTGCCCTTGAACGCCTTATTACGGACGGCAGAATTCATCCGGCCCGCATTGAAGAAATTGTTCAGAAAGTGACCCGTGAAATTCAGCAGAAGATTTACGAAGAAGGTGAAAAGACCCTCTTTGATTTGGGCATTGCAAACATGCCTCAGGAAGGAGTCAGGGCAATTGGTCGCCTTTACTTCAGGACAAGTTACGGACAGAACGTACTGACCCACTCTAAGGAAGTTGCAGAA
Source organism: Desulfovibrionaceae bacterium (assembly GCA_963605975.1). Taxonomy (GTDB): domain Bacteria; phylum Spirochaetota; class Spirochaetia; order Treponematales; family Treponemataceae; genus Treponema_D. Next base: position 19,169 of record CAVCWN010000058.1, read on the forward strand.
ATTTCTTCAATTCTTGCAGCTGAACTGGGGGCTGACAGGGAACTGGCAAAGCGCGCTGCATTGCTCCATGACATTGGTAAGGGGGCTGAAGCAGATACTGACCAGAACCACGCAGAAGTTGGTGCAGAAATGGCCCGCAAGATGGGTGAAGATCCACGCGTTGTAAATGCAATTGCGGCTCACCACAATGACTGCGAAGCCCAGACACTTGAAGCTGTAATCATTCAAATTGCAGATGCTATTTCTGCAGCCCGCCCGGGTGCAAGACGTGAAACTGTTGACAATTACGTTAAGCGTCTTGAAAATCTGGAAGAGATTGCAAGAAAGTTTGAAGGTGTTGAACAAGCCTATGCAATTCAGGCTGGCCGTGAACTTCGCATTTTGGTTAACAATGAAAAGATTCCGGACAACGATGTTAAGGATCTGGCAAAGAACATTGCTAAGCAAATTGAAAGTGACTTGCGCTACCCTGGTAAAATAAAAATCACAATGATTCGCGAAACACGCATCATTGAATACGCAAGATGATTTTTGCTTTCACAAAGGAAGATTCTTTTTTAGGGTCTTCCTTTTTTTATTTTGAAAAATAACTTGCCAAAAGCACCAGGGAGACTGTTATGGAAAAATTTATATGGTTGGCTTCAATGATTTTTTCGGCTGCTGTTTTTGCGGCCATTGGAATTTTTGCCTTGCTAAGA
>CAVCWN010000059.1:0-3479 GCA_963605975.1 Desulfovibrionaceae bacterium
GCTGTTTCCAAAACAGCCACTGCTTCCCAAAAGAAGCCATCGGTTTCCAAAACAGCCACTGCTTCCCAAAAGAAGCCATCTGTTTCCAAAACAAGCACTGCTTCCCAAAAGAAGCCAAAATCATCTTCAAAAAAAGATTAAGACAGTCTTAAAATTCGGGCAGCGGCGAAATCTACCGCAAGGCATTTTCAAAGCTGCCCATATTCCATAAAATCCGCAAATTTTGTATAGTTAGATTATGAGCGAAAAAAGAACAGTAAACGAAGAAACATTAAAAAATCTTCTAGATCTTTCAAGACTTTCACCAGAAAGTACAAATATGGAAACCTTAAAAAAACAGGTTGATGAAATTGTTTCATATTTTGATATTCTTTCAAAATACGATGACAGTGAAAATCCTTATGATGCATATCCTACAACAACTGCCCAGGCCTTGCGCGAGGACACTGTTGTGCCAGGTCTCGAAATGCATGACGTAAAAAATATCAACAAAGAAAATTTCCTTGACGGCTACTTCCAGGTTCCAAAAGTACTTGGTGAAGGCGCTTAATGAAATTTTGGGAAAGATAAATGACTTACACAATTAAAGATACCATTGAAGAATTAAAGAGTGGAAAAATCACTTCACTTGAATTAGTTCAAAAATCAATTGACGCATTTGAAAGTGACAAAAAAAGTCCCATACCTTTGAATGCCTTTCTTGAAATTTATGATGATGTTTTGGATTTGGCAAAAGAAGCGGATGCAGAAATTGCAAAAGCAAAAGCAGACGGCAGCTTAGAAGAACTCTTTGAAAAAAAGCCACTGCTTGGAATCCCTTTCGCAAACAAAGACAACATTTCCGTACAGGGCAAGCGCCTTACATGTTCAAGTAAAATTCTTGAAGGCTACGTTGCCCCTTACAATGCAACAGTAATCAAAAGATTAAAAGATGCCGGTGCCATTCCATTAGGCCGCTGTAACCAGGACGAATTTGCAATGGGCTCTTCAACAGAATATTCAGTTTACGGCCCAACAAGAAATCCAATTAACCGCGAATATGTTTCGGGGGGATCTTCCGGCGGTTCAACTGCAGCCGTAAGTTCCAACCAGGCACTTTTTGGAATTGGAACAGAAACAGGAGGTTCAGTCCGCCTGCCAGCATCTTACTGCGGAGTTTACGGACTTAAACCAACATACGGAGTTTTAAGCCGCTGGGGCGTAGTTGCTTACGGTTCATCTTTGGATCAAGTCGGAATTATTGGCCACACCCCACAGGATATTGCCCTGCCTTTAAGCACAATGTGCGGCACAGATTTTTACGATGACACATCAACCGATTTGCCGGGATTTGAATCTTTAAAAAATCTAGAGGCCTACAGTGACTCAGAAATTTCCAAAATGAAAATTGCCATTCCAAAACAGTTTTTGGAAACAAAAGGAATGGACAGCGACGTAAGCACAGTTTTTGAAAATGTCAGAAAGTGGTTTGAAGAAAAAGGCGCTGCAATCGAAACAGTTGACTTGCCAATCCTGGACGCCAGCATTGCAAGTTATTACGTAATAGCCCTTTCCGAAGCCGCATCCAACTTAAGCCGCTTTGACGGCATTCGTTACGGTAACCGCGTTGACAACAGCAATGGTTATGACCGCCTCTACGTAGACACACGTTCGCAAGGCTTTGGTCCAGAAGTAAAAAGGCGCATTATCATCGGAAACTACGTTCTTTCGGAACAGTTTTCAGGCCAGACCTACAAAAAAGGCATGTCAGTTCGCGCCCGCATTCAGCGTGAAGTCGCAGCCCTTTTTGAAAACTACGATTTAGTTCTTTGCCCGACATGCCCGACCGCCGCATTCAAACTGGGCTCAAAAGTTGACGACCCACTGGAAATGTATTTGAGCGATTTGTTTACAACATTCGTAAACCTCGCCCGCATTCCTTCCATCAGCATTCCGGCCGGAAAAACATCAGAGCAAAAAGGCGCCATGCCAGTAGGCATCCAGTTTGCCGGCAAAATGTTTGACGAAGTAAAAATCCTCCGCCTTGCCCAAAAGTGGGAAGAAGACCACAAAGGCTGCGGCATCCCGGTCGCTTAAAAAAATCAGCACTGCTTTTTAGCGGTGCTTTTTTTATGGAGAAAACTTTTTTCCTAACCGCCCTTCCGGGGCTCGGCTATTCGCCTCGGTGCTTCGCACTCTGCCTACGGCAGCCCCCTACAGCGCGGACTAGTGGACCTTTTCTTTAGAAAAATCTTTTTAAAAAAGAATTCTTTTTAATTCCTTTCCCCCCTAAAATACAAATACCAGTTTCTTCTATTTTTTTTAAATTTCCTTCAGTCAAAAAAAAGAATCCCGCAGCGTATGCAGGATTCCCAAAACATGCCCGGAACCAGAATCGAACTGGCACGATATTTTAACTATCGAGGGATTTTAAGTCCCTTGCGTCTACCAATTCCGCCATCCGGGCAAGTGGAAACATAATATAGGAAATTAGAACTTTATTCAAGGGCAATTTTAAAAAGTGTCTTCCCGTGATAGCAAGGCAAATGCCTGGAACACGCAGACAATGGGCAGACGGTAAGTGGCATGTGAAGCAACCAGATGGAAGTTGGCCTGAAGAAGACAGTCCGGAAAACAAAATGAAAGAAACTAGCGAACCGGACGAAAATGGTTTATTATATAAGCGGCCTTCGAGCTTGAAAGATTGCAAACAGTTTAAAGGAAAACTGGACACTGCAAAAACAAGCGTGGCTCAGATAAAACCGCAGGACGCCTGGCGAGTAAGCACTGACCATAAAGAAGAAGATTATTTGAATGACAAAATATGTTCTTCGCCTGGAGGTTCGGTTGCAGCCATAACGGAAAATGGTGGCATTATAAGCGTTTGTAAAAAAGCGGGAGACAAAACTGCTTGTGGAACTATGCTTTTACAGTCAGCCATTAAAGCAGGAGGTGTAAAACTAGATAGTTATGATGGGAATTTTGATTTTTATGTAAAAAATGGCTTTGAACCGGTTTCATGGTGTAAATTTGACATGAAATATAAACCGGAAGATTGGGATAAAAGTCGCGACAGAAAAGAACCTATTGTATTTTTCAAATACACAGGAAGAAAACTAAATATAACAAGACGTGAGTTTTATGATGAAGTGGCGCCAAGTCATAATTATGACGAAGCAATGAAGAAAAGGGATAAGGAGCTTTAAAATGAATTTTAACGAATTTAGACAGGCCGTGATTGATGATATAAAAAAATATAATAAAGGTTTCCAATGTGCAACAAAAAAAGAACAAGACAAATACATTGCAGACGGTGAACCTATTATCCAGTCTTATTTTTTAGACTTTAAAGGCGACATCACAGGAAATCATTATTTGCAAAGCCATATTTCTGCTTGTGCATTTAATATGGATTAACAGCGCGTTAAAACACCAGGGACACAAACCAGGCGTTATGAAGTGGAAAAAACTTATTGCAGAAAAAGAAGCTGAAGAAGAAA
>CAVCWN010000060.1:0-2429 GCA_963605975.1 Desulfovibrionaceae bacterium
GGAAAGTCAAAACCTTCAAAGAAAACCACTCCGGGAATATTTTCACCGTAGACTTCTTTTCCATCAACTAGTTCTGGTAAGCTAGCATTCATGCGAACTCGCGCAACAGGACAAAAATTTTTATTCTCTTCATTGTTTTTAAGATGCGAGCAAGCAAAAAGATTTTCTCCAATCAGTGCAAAAATAATTACTATAATTTTTATTTTATTCATAATGTGCTTCACCTACAATGATATATGTAAATCAAAAGTAAATATGGCTGGAATAGAATTATTATTTATTTTTTCGGTTAAATTAAAATTTACCCATTCTAAGGTATTTTTTCTTTTCTCATTTAGCGTGCGGATTTTTAATTCCGTCTTATAAATAATGTCATCCATTAAAATTTCAAAATATAGCAAAACATTTTTATGGTCATGTATTATCCTTGTATGAGGAACATAAAAAAATCTGAAATTGGCATCATTTTTGAGAACTTCTTGCTCCTTAAAATATTCAATTATCTTTTCCGAAGTAACCTCTTCACACTCAACCAGTTCAGGAATATTTAATTTTTCAGATTTACAGGAAACAGTTATATTTTTATCTTCTACATTTTCAAGAATTAGGTATGTATCATACAATTCCTGTAATCCGAAATTTATATCATCACACCCACACACCCAAACCGCTACCAATAAAACAATCAAGAAAAATCTTTTTTTCATTTTAAATACTCCTCCTAAATGTATAAACAAATATTGCCTTTATATTTTTTCCATTTTTACTTTTAAATATTACACTTTCTGTATTTATATTATCAGAACTGTTCAATCTGGCAATGTTCAATTCTGAGATATATTTTTTTTCATCAATATTTGTTTCAAAATAAATTTTTACATTCTTACTATCTTTGATATATCCTCTTGCGGGAATGTAATAAATTTTATAAGTGTCACTTTCATTTATTAGATTTAACTTTTTTAACTTGCCTATTGTAATTTCTCCAGATATTTCTTCACATAAAGTTAAATTTGGAATATCCAATTTTTTTGATTCGCAATAAAGATTTGCTTCTGTAGCATCAATATTTAAAAGAACTAAATATGATGAATGCATCTCCTGCACTCCAAAATTATCACACCCACACACCCAAACCGCCACCAATAAAACAATCAAGAAAAATTTTTTTTTCATTTTCTACATCTCCATGATTAAATTGATACGGAATTTCGTCTTAGCAAAAAGACTGCCTTCTAATCTTTTAATAACAATTTGTTGTTTTTCTGTCAAGAATTGAATGGTGCAAGTGAAAAAGAGGGGTATAGGAAATTGATATTTGTAAAAGTGCGTTAGGGCGTGGAAGCCCTGCGAAGGCAGTTTCAACTGCCGAAGCAGAAGTCTAAAGGACTGCTATTTGCAGGCCTTTAGACTTTGGAGCGAAAGCGGAAGGCTGTAAGGCCCGACCTGCCGCAGGCAGGTAACGCCCAGCGAAGCTTCAAGGGTACGCCCAGCGAAGCTTCAAGGCACGTCCAACAAGATAAAATTATTTATTTGAAGAAGTTTGACCACCAGAAGATTTCATCTGTTCTTGCAGGGAATTTCTTTCCCAAAAAACATTGTCCTTGTAGCCCTGAATGTTTTTGTCACTTTGGGCAAGGCAGAGTCTTTTGGCGGCCCATAGGCAATATTCTTCGTTCAACTCTATGCCGCAAAAGTGGCGGTCCAATTTTTTTGCGACAACGCTGGCTGTCCCGCTGCCTAAAAATGGATCAAAAACCAGACCACCTTTTTTGCACGAAGCAAGAATTAATTTTGCGTAAAGTTTTTCCGGCTTTTGGGTAGGGTGGTCAGTGTTTTCCGGCATGGACCAAAATGGAATGGAAATGTCATCCCAAAAGTTTGAAGGGTAAGTGATTCTAAAATTTCCATCGCTGCTTTCGTCCCAGTCTTTTGCCTTTCCATCAACTTTGTAAGGTGCCAGAACACGGCGCTTCATTTTTACAGACTCAACGTCAAAATAATAATTGTCCGGATTTTTTACAGCAAACCAAATGTCTTCCATTCCGTTTTTCCAGTTGGATTTTGCCCCCCGGCCCTTTTCCCGCTGCCATGTAATTCTATTCATTACAGTAAGATTTTTTTCCAAAGCGCGCTGAAGGCTTGAAGTACATTTCCAGTCACCGCAAAGGTAAAGGCTGCCATCTGCTTTTAATTTTTTGCAAACCAGACCAAGCCACGAATCAAGATAGTCATCGTATTTTTCAGAAGACATCTGGTTAAAAGAAAAACCGTTAAAATTTTTAGAAAGATTGTAAGGTGGGTCAATAATAATTAAATCCGCAAATTCATCCGGCAAAAGAGGCAGCACTTCCATCAAATCGCCGTTAATTGTTTTGTCAAGAAAATCACCGTCAGCCAAATCCGCCGGCCGTGGAATTTCTTTTTTT
>CAVCWN010000061.1:0-3954 GCA_963605975.1 Desulfovibrionaceae bacterium
CTGATCCCTGGCAGATTTACATTTTGAATGAAGGCGCCATAGAAGAAGATTCAAAGAATCAGGGCTTTAACAAAGAAGATGCAGAAGATGCCGAAGTGCTCAGCATTTCTGATGCCAAAAGTGAAGAAGATGAAGATGGCGAAAGGTCTGACACAGAATAGAAAAATCAAATGAAGATTTTAAAAGAATATTGCCAAAATCAAATTGTTGTAAAAAATTCCCGCTTTATTGCAGAAGCTTTTCCTGTCCGTGATTCAAAAGAAGCCAGAGAAAAACTTTTGCAAATGAAGAAAAAATATTTTGACGCAAGCCATGTGGTGCATGCCTTTGTTATAGGACTTAAGGCTGAAGTTACCGGCATGAGTGATGACGGAGAACCTTCCGGAACTGCCGGCCGTCCTGTTCTGGACATTTTAAAAGCTTCTGGCATTACGAACGTGATTGTTACCGTAACAAGATATTTTGGCGGAACCCTTTTGGGAACAGGTGGTTTAGTTCATGCTTATTCTGCTGCATGCAAAGAACTTTTGGAAAAATGCCAGTGCGAAGAATATATAAAAAAATGTTCTTTTTCTTTTTGTGCGGATTATTCTACTTATGCAAATTTAAAACATTTTTTTGAAAACTTTCATCTTTCAAAAATTAAGGAAGACTATGGAAATGAAATAAAATGTTCTGGAGAAATTTGGGATGAAGAAAAAGAAAATTTTTCTTTGCAGATAAAAAATTTTTCTAAAGGAAAAATTCAAATTAATTTTGAAGAAATTTAACAGGGCTTTTTTTTGTCTGTCTTGTCCGCTTTGTCTGCTTTGGCAAAAGGGGACTTCTAAAGAATCCAATTTTTAGGGGCAAGATGGAAAAAACTTGTCTGGAGAAAATATGAAACTGATTTTTATACGCCATGGCGATCCTGATTATAAAAATAATACTGTCACCCAAAAGGGCAAAAGAGAAGCTGAACTTTTGGCAAATCGTGTTTGTAAATGGAATGTGACTGATTTTTATACTTCACCTTACGGCAGAGCCAGGGATACTATAAAGCCTGCTTTGGAAAAAATGGGACGGTCTGACCAGACAGAAGAATGGCTTAGGGAATTTGATGTAAAAATCACAGAGCCTTTAAGTAAGAAAAAATCTTCTGTGCCCTGGGATTTTTTTCCTCGTTATTTTTTTGCACAAAAAAAACTTATGTCTTTTGATGATTGGACAAAAGCGACTGTAATGAAAAGCGGTCCTGTAAAAGAACGCTTTGAAGAAGTAACAAGTGGTTTTGACAAATTGCTGGCTTCTTATGATTACAACCGCATTTCAAAAAAAGTGCCTGTCTATAATTGTCTGCCCCATCTTTCAAAGGAAGAAGCTGATTGTGACCACCACTTGCAGGCGGTACAGAAAAATTTGGATGAAAAGAATCTTGTATTTACATGCCACCTGGGAGTCATGTTTGTAATAATTGGATATTTGACTGGCATTTCACCAACCGTTTTGCAGCAGGGATTTTTTGTTGCCCCAACTTCTGTTACTGTTTTGGGAGCAGAAGAAAGGGTGCCGGGTGAAGTTATTTTTAGGGTGCAGTCTTTGGGTGATGTAAGGCATTTAATTGACGGTGGGGAAGTAACTTCTGCAAGCGGTTTTTATGGTGATGTAAGTCAGTTTTAATTTTTTCGATTTACGTGTTCGCTTTCGCGTTAAGGATTTGGCCAATGCTTTGCATTGGCTTAAAGTTTTGCTTTGCAAAACTTTTCGATTAACGTGTTCGCTCACGCGAACGGCCTTAACGCTTTTTGCGTTAAGGATTGGAGGGCCGCCGCAGGCGATGTTTTTTGCGAAGCAAAAAACATTGGAGCGCTTGACGCGGAAGCCCGGAAAGCCTGACCCTAAAAATATTTGAAAAATATTTTTAGGGGAACGCCCATACCATAATAAAAAAATTATTTTACAAATTCTTTTTTAAGGAAGTCCAAATCCAGTTCAGGGTAGAGGACGTGGTGGCTTAAAAGATTTTGAACTTTTTCTTTGGCAGAGGCTTTTACATTTTCGTCTATGATAATTTTTCCCTTAGCAGGTTTTCCTTCTTTTGTAAGGGCCGGCTTTGTGCCTTTAAGAATGTAGTCAATAATTTGAGCCACTTCTTTCATGTCATTTTCATCCATGCCCAAAGTTGTGAGTGCTGGAGTTCCAACACGAATGCCGCTTGTCCACCATGCACCGTTTTTGTCATAAGGCAGGGCGTTTGCATTTGCAGTTACACCGCATTCAAAAAGAGCTGCTTCTGCCTGCTTGCCCGTAAGACCGTAAGTGGTAACATCGATGAGCATAAGGTGGTTGTCAGTTCCTCCTGTTTGCAAAACCATTCCCTTTTCCATACACGCAGCGGCCAAAGCTTTTGCGTTTGAAGCAACTTGTTTTGCGTATGTCTGGTATTCAGGACTTCTGGCTTCTTTAAATGCGATTGCCTTTGCAGCCATAACGTGACCCAAAGGACCTCCAAGTACCATTGGGCAGCCTTTGTTGACATAATCTTTGAATGCTTCTTTACAAAGAATCATTGCGCCACGTGGACCGCGGAGTGTTTTGTGGGTAGTTGTTGTAACAATGTCTGCCCACTTAACAGGATCGTTTTCATCTGTCCAAACTTTTCCGGCAACAAGTCCTGCAAAGTGTGCCATGTCTACCATAAATACTGCGCCGCACTTGTCTGCAATTTCGCGGAATCTTTTAAAATTAATTTTTCTTGGGTAGGCAGAAAATCCTGTAAGAAGAATGAGTGGTTTAACTTCCATTGCCTGTTTTTCAATAGCGTCGTAATCCAAAAGGCCTGTTTCTTTATCTACGCCATAAGGGTGACTTTCAAACATTCTGGCAGAAACATTCATTTTGTAACCATGAGTCAAATGGCCACCGCATGAATAGTCCAAACCCATAAGCCTTTGATTTCCAAAACGCTTTCTTAACATGTCAAACTGTTCTGCAGTTAAATCGTTTAAAGATTTTACACCCAGTTCTTCCAGAGTCGGAGTTTCAACTTTTGCAGAAAGAATGGCCCAGTAGGCAACCAGGTTTGCATCTGCTCCAGAGTGTGGCTGAACATAAGCATAGTCTGCACCAAAAAGGGCTTCTGCTTCGTGGGCAGCAGTATTTTCTACAGCATCAATATTTACGCAGCCGCCGTAGTAGCGGTGTTCCGGAAAACCTTCAGCGTATTTGTCTGTCAGCAAATTTCCCATTGCAAACTGTGTGCTGAGCGAACAATAATTTTCACTTGCAACAAGCTTTAAATGCTTCCTTTGATTTTCAAGTTCCATGACAACATCGCGGGCAATATCTGGTCCCACTTCTGCAACCGTCTGCAAGTTTGCAACATAAGCTGTCATGTGCGCATTTAAATTTCCATTACATTCTTTAACATAATTTTCTAAAGGTGTAGACATTTTTTTCTCCTGTCAAGGGCTGACTTTTTGCCCCCGTTAATAGTTTTTTTGATTTTAATTTAAAGCTTGCTTTCATTCAATGGTGTGATTTTTTTGTGTGATTTTTTTTTGGAGATGCCGCATTTAAAGACGGCCATTCGTGGCTCCACTTCGTTCCGTTATTTTTGCTCTGCAAAAATAATCCCTCCGGGCCCACTACTGTCCGACTAGCGGGTATTTTTTTTAGCATGGCTTTTGTAAAAAACAAATGTTTTTTTTTACTTTCTTAAAAAAATATAATGTAAAATTTCTTGCACCGTCTGCGCTTTTGAAATAAACTGACAGTATGGAAGACAAAATTTTTTTTAATGACGACTGGATTTATTTTGATGAATTTGATGAAAGCGAAGTGGAAATGAAACTTACTTCGAAAAAAAATTCTTTTGGGGGACAAAGCGTTCGCCTGCCTCATACTTTTTGCCTTTTGCCTTTTAACAATTTCAGCGAAAAACTTTACCAGAAGGTGGGGCTGTATAGAAAAGAA
>CAVCWN010000062.1:0-9399 GCA_963605975.1 Desulfovibrionaceae bacterium
GCTTGGGGCAGCGAAATAATTGCCTTCCTTAAGGGGTTCGCTCCTTGTTTTGCGGCTTTTGTAGGTTTTGTTGCCATTCTTATTGGCATTGCAGACATCAAGGACCGCCGCGAAGCTAAAAAAGAAGAAGCTCTGGCAAAAAAGGCCCAGGAAGAAAAGGGCGAATAAAATTTTTGTAAAAACTCTGTTTTGAAAGTCCAGGTCCTTTTACTGATTGTCATAGATTTGTTATGGGAATTTGTCAGGGGATTTGGACTTTTTTAATTGACTAAAAAGTCTTATTTGTGATATATTTTGTTACCCCGTATATAAATTACAGGCAACTGCTCATTGTCTGTAAACGTGTTCTTTTGATGCAAAAAGAATATGTTAATTATAACGCTTGGTGCCGGGTGGATTGAGGTCTTTTTACATTGTGACTTGTCAATCTAAAATAGTTCCGGTGCTTAAAGAAAGGTAAAGAAATGAAAACTATTTTTGCTAAACCAGCTGAAATCAAGAACGACTGGTACATTATTGACGCTACTGGCAAAACATTGGGTCGCGTAGCTGCTAAGGCTGCAAGCGTACTTCGCGGTAAGAACAAGCCTTCTTACACACCTAACGCTCTTTGTGGTGACTATGTTGTAATCATCAATGCAGACAAAATTGAAGTAACAGGCAATAAGCACGAAGATATGCTTTACCGCCACTACACTGGTTTTGTACGCGGTTTGCGCTCTTATTCATTTGATGAACTTATTGCTAAGCATCCAGAAGATCCTCTTAAGAGAACAATCGAAGGTATGCTTCCACATAACCGCCTTGGTAGAAAAATGGCTGGTATGTGTAAGATTTATGCAGGTGCAGATCATCCACATGCTGCACAGAACCCAAAGCCTCTTGATGTTGAATAATCAGGGCTCTAGCAAAATAAGCACATATAATAGGAATCATATATGGAAAAGAATATTGCAATCGGTACAGGTAGAAGAAAGACAGCTGTAGCTCGTGTATTCTTGCGCGAAGGCTCAGGTAAGCTGGTTATTAACGGAAAGGATGTAAAAGAATACTTTTCTACAGAAGAACAGGTAAAGCTGGTTATGCAGCCTCTTCTGGTTACATCTAACGACAACAAGTTTGATATTCTTGTTAACGTTACTGGTGGTGGTCTTAACGGACAGGCAGCTGCTTGTCTTCACGGTCTGGCACGTGCTCTTACACAGGTAGATCCTAACTGCCACACAGCACTCAAGGCTAATGGTTATCTTACTCGTGACTCACGCATGGTTGAACGCAAAAAGTACGGTCAGCGTGGTGCCCGCAGAAGATTCCAGTTCTCTAAGCGTTAATTTGCGTTTACTTGGAATAAAGCAGACTTTGCCAGAGGTGTATCAAATTACGCCAGATGCAGGGTCTGCATTTTTTTTGCGTACCGTCTATCTCCAAAAAATTCAAGCGGAAGTTTTAGACCAGCTTTGTCTTTTGACAGGCTCTTTAAGGTTGGATTCTAGTCCTGTGGATTTTTCTGCTGTAAGTCAGGGGGCCCAGAGCCTTTTTGAAAATGCGGGATCTGGCATTCTTCTAAAAGATGCGACTTTGGCTGATTTTGCTGAAAGTGACATTCTTTTTGCAAGCAGGACTTTCGAATGTGAAAAGGCTGCAATGGCATATCTGGCCAGGGCAGAACAGAATTCTTTTTCTTTGGGACAGAAACTTTTAAAAAAGGGCTTTGAAAAAAATCACATAGAAGCAGCTTTGGCTTTTCTAAAAGAGTGCAATTTTTTAAATGATTTTCGCTTTGCTTCTGCATGGTTAAGGGCCAGGTCCATTGACCACGCCGAAGGAAAGTCAAAAAAACTGTCTGAACTTTTAAGCCGTGGCATTTCCAGAAATGATGCAAAAAGTGCCATTGAAGAATTTTATAAAAATCACAGCGAAGAAGACGAATGCAAAAAGGCCTTTGAAAAGTTAAAAAGGCAAAAGCGAAAGGAAGAAAAAATAATTTCTTCCCTGCAAAGTTTAGGATTTTCCTATGGCCTTATAAAAAATACTTTAGAGGCTCAGGATAATTTTTAGTTTTTTTTCTACAGATACTTTTTTATAGTAGTTGAAATTCCTTTAATTTTGTAAAATAATTTTTGAAACGATGAATAAGAAAGAAGATAAACCTAGCAAGACAATTGTTTTTTCGGGACTAGAAGCAGCAACTCTTTGTGGCGTTGTAAACCAGACTGCCCTTAACTGGATCAGGGCTGGTTATTTAAAAGCCTTTCAAACTCCTGGCGGTCAGTTTAGAATTTACCCTGAAGATTTGGCTGACTTTATGGAAAAAAGAGGTATTGAAATTCCGCCGGATTTGCAGAAAATTCTTGATGCCAAAAAAGCTGAACAAAAGAAAAAGACTTTTTTGATTGTTGATGATGACAAGGCTTTTAACAAAGTGACTTGTGAATATCTGCAAAAGAATTTGGTGGATGTAGAAATTTTCCAGGCTTATGACGGCTTTGAAGCGGGCAGCCTCTTTTCTAAAGAAAAACCCCAGCTGGTCATTTTGGATTTGAATTTGCCGGGTGTAGACGGAATTGAAGTGTGTCGTAAAATTCGCCAGGCTGACGGTGAAAACAAAACAGATGTCATCATCATTACTGCAATGGAAGACGAAGAAAGCCAGGCTAAGTGTCAGGAACTGGGCGTGGCAAGTTACATTCATAAACCTGTAAATTTAACAAACCTTTTGGAAATTATAAAAAAACTGGATTCTGGATTGTCCAGTCGCTAAAGGGCCTCTTAAGGTTAGCTTGAAAAAAATCATATCTGGCAGGCAAAAGAGGGCAGGGGAAAGACTTTTCTGTTTTTCCTGCCCTTTAATTTTTTTCTAAAATTCCAAAAAATCCTCTGAAAATCCTTTAAAAAAATCACCTTAAAAATTCGACTTTACACTATATTTTTATTGAATTTTCCTATATAATTTGTTCACTTTTATTTTAAAGCGAGCCTCTATAAGATTCACTAAGAAACAAATTTTAGGGGCAAGACAAGAAATTTTATTCAAATTGGAGAACAAAATGACTTCATCAACTATCGCAATGATTGCTGCTTTTGCCATTTATTTAATTTTAATGGTAGTTGTAGGAATTTTTTCCTCAAAGGGCAATGACACTGCTTCTGACTTTTTCCTGGGCGGAAGAAAACTGGGCCCTTGGGTAACAGCACTTTCTGCCGAAGCTTCAGACTCTTCTGCATGGCTTTTGATGGGCTTACCTGGTTTGTGTTACCTGGGCGGATTTAAAGAAACTTTATGGACATCACTTGGTCTTATTGTAGGAACATATCTTGCATGGCTTTTTATTGCAAAAAATCTTAGAAAATGTTCAATCACTTACGGGGACTCAATTACAATCCCTGAATTTTTGACCAACCGTTTTAATGACAAAACTCACATCCTGTCAGCAATTTCCGTTTTCTTTATTGTCGTATTCTTTACCATCTATACAGCATCTGGTTTTGTAGCATGCGCAAAACTTTTCCGCTCAGTATTTGGTTTGCAGTGGGGCTACGGTCTGGCAATTGGATTTGTAATCATCCTGGCATACACAATTATGGGCGGCTACAAGGCAGTTTGTCTTACAGACTTCATCCAGGGCACCTTGATTTTTGTAGCCTTTGTTTTTTCTGCAATCGTAATCATTTTAAACCTGGGCGGAGTAACAAACGCTGTCAGCCAGGTGCAAAGCTTTACAGACAGGGCCTTGTCTGGAGAATTAGGCGCAGAGTTTATGAAAAACTTTACGGCCAACAAATCATATTCTCCAGTTTCTGCCATTTCTGCCTTTGCCTGGTGCTTGGGCTACTTTGGCATGCCACACATCATTGTCCGCTTCATGGGCATCCGGTCAAACAAAGAAATTAAAACAGCCCGCCGCATTGGCATCGTCTGGATGATTGTTTCTTACGTAGGAACATTCATCATCGGAACATTGGGAACAGCCTTCCTCTTTAAGAACGGCATTCTTTTGGGAACAGACAACGTACTTGAAGGCGTAAAAGCTTTGGGCGAAAACGGCGGCATTATTCAAATAGTCAAGGGACTGGGCGCCGGTACACAGGAAGCCGTTTTCTCTGAATCAATTAAGCTGATGTTCCCGGCATTTATTGCAGGACTTTTCCTTTGCGCTATTTTGGCAGCCTCCATGTCTACAGCAGACTCCCAGCTTCTGGCAGCTTCTTCGGCAGTTGGCCAGGACATTTTCAAGGGCTTAATTAAAAAGGACGCATCTGACAAGACAGTGCTTTTGGTCAGCCGCATAAGCGTTTTTGCAATCGCCGTAATCGGTCTGCTTTTGGCATTAAATCCGGATTCTTCTATTTTTAACCTTGTTTCTTTTGCATGGTCAGGCTTTGGTGCAACATTCGGTCCACTTATTTTGCTTGCCCTCTACTGGAAAAAGGCAACTGCTGCAGGTGCCATTGCCGGCCTTATTGCAGGCGGTGTAACAGACGTTGTATGGCACTACATTCCTTCAAGCATCAGTCCGCTTTTTGGCATTTACGAAATTCTTCCAGCCTTTATAGTTTGTCTTTTGGTAACAATTGTGGTTTCTCTTTGCACAAAAAAGGATCCTGAAGTTCTTGCAAAGTTTGACCAGTACAAAAAAATGCCTGATTAGTTTTTTATGGGGCAGGCGCTTTTTCCAAGGGCCCTTCCGCAGTGCGCTAGCGCTTAAAGAAAGGTGGCCTAAAAAATGCTTACCCCTGCCATTTTTTTACAGGCTGGGCCTAAAAAAAAGATTTTACTTTTTCTAATAGCCCACCTTTCTTCGCTTCAGGCAGTAAACTGCCTTCGCGCTGCTACACGGCCCTGCCGGCCCTGTTTAAAATAAGAAATCCCCAGCCTGTTAAAGCCGGGGATTTTTTTATGGGAATTTCTTAAAACTGTAATTTTTAAATTTCCCTTATGGTAAAAAATAAACATTTGGAAGTCACTAAAAATTGCAGTTTTTAGTGGCCCCTTTACTCTAAAGACTTACCCTTTACCAGAAACGACTACTATTTTGTGTAGGTCCATACTGAAGAGTAAGTGTTAGTTGGGGTATCTCCATTAGCACTGCTTTTACCCTTGTCGTATTCGGCTGCATTTGCCGTGCGGGTAATTGTCTTTTTGTCTTCGCTTTGTTCTACTTTGACATTAGAATATTCTATATCCTTTGTTGACGTACTTCCCGTAGTTGCAAAAAGACTGGCCTTGTATTCTGCCAAAGTAAAAGTTTGTGTAGAATCAGTTTTTTCTGTTTCGTCATATGTGTAGGTGATTGTGAACTTTTCATCGTCATAAGTATAAAGACTATTGTTACCAAGATTTTCTTTATCCTCTTTATAAGTAGCTTCGTCTGTGTAGCCCTCAATTGTTGAAAAGGTTACTTCTGTTACACTGTCACCGCTAACTGTAACTTCTATGTATTCAGTGTAGCTGTAATCACCAGCTCCCTCCCAAGAATAGCTTACTACCCTTGTAAGATCATAAGTGCCTTCTTCCAAAACAAGATCGTCTGCACTTATTCCACTTGTGTTATTTGTTTTTGTTTCTTCATCATCATCCTTGTCTTTAAAAAACCAGCAAGATGTGAAAGAAAAAAGGGCTGCTAAAGCAATGGCAGTAAAAATAAATGATTTAATCTTTTTCATAGTAACTCCTTGTAAAAAGCCGCCTGGCGGCAGATGCGGAAGGTGGTGTCTTTACTTCCTTCCATTAAGTAGAATTTGAGTTAAATGGTTTTGCTTTTTCTAAGTAAAATCATTTACTAACATCACTTTAAAAAATATAAAGCAAAAATTTCCAAAAAACAAATTTTTTTCTTTAGAAAAAGAGTCTTATAACTGATTTTTTATTTGGGGAGTCTCTAAAAATTGCAATTTTTAGAGATACCCTTTTGTACCATTCCCTGCTGGCTGGAAGATTAAATTTTACTTTTATAGGCTGTCCTTAAACAAAAATTTTTGGTTCAAAAGGGTTACAGCGTAACCTTCAAAACTGCCAAGAATGGCACCGACAATTACGTCTGTAAAAAAGTGGTTGCCGCTGATTATTCTTAAGGCGCCTGTCACTGCTGCAATTAGGTATGCAAGGGCAATTAAAAAAGACACAAGATGGCTTTGCTTTTTTAACGAGAGGTTTTTTTTGTAAAAGACCAAGGTGGCCGTAAAAAAGGCTGCCCCTAAGCAGGCGTTGCACGTGTGACCCGAAGGAAAAGAATGCTGGAAGTCACCATTTAAAATTCCCTTTGGTGAAGGATTTTCAAAGTACATGTAGGGCCTGATTCTTTCCACTGTTGACTTTATAAAATCGTAAATGCCTTTGGAGAAAAAAATGCATGTTGCGTAAACCAAAAGGAGGGTAAAAAAAGTAAAGGTCTTTCTTTTAGACTTAACTGTAGAAAAAATTAAAATGGCCAGGGGGAGGACAACAAGGTCAAGGGCACATGTTAAGTCTGAAATTTTATGTAAAAGGTGGTGGTAGGGCCTTGCCAGACTGCGGTCCAAAATGTTTACAGAAAAAATGTCAAAAAGGCTTTTGTCCCAAGGAGCGCTGCTTGTTGCATGCATAAAAATTTGCGAAAAGGCAAAAAATGCTGCTGATACAAAAAATAAAATAATTGTAAAAGATAAATTGTTTTTTTTGTTTTCCATTCTTTTATTTTACCATAATTTGCACTTTTTTTACATTTTTTCTAAAGGAAAATTTCTTTAAGGGAAAGGGAAAGTGTAAAAGCTGCAGGTAAAAAGGATTTTCTTGAGATTTACATATTTTGTTAAAGAAAAAAGGCACTTGTAAAAGACGCGTTAGGGCGTGGAAGCCCTGCGAAGGCAGTTTCAACTGCCGAAGCAGAAGTCAAAAGGCCTGCAATTTGCAGGCCTTTTGACTTTGGAGCGAAAGCGGAAGGCTGTAAGGCCCGACCTGCCGCCAGGCAGGTAACGTCCAGCGAAGCTTCCAGGCACGTCCAGCGAAGCTTCACCGATAAAAAAAGGCCCCTCCTAAAAAAGAAGAAGCCTTTTCGCGAAACTTAAGCGGAATTAAACGCGCTCAGCCTGGTAAGTCTTAGCATCCTTGCCCATGTAAACGACAATCTTTGTGCCGTCTTTAATCTGGTCAATTGGCAGGTAGCATGCGTCAAGACGCTTTCCGTCCACTTCGATGTATTCAACACCCTTAGAAATGTGTTGAGGATTTTTTACTTCGATGTGAATGTTCATATTTCTCCAGCGGCGTTCTACAGTGTAGCCGTCCCAGTCGTGCTTAATACATGGATCAAACAACATTCCGTCGTACTGAGGTTTTACGCCCAGCATGTACTGAGTGATTGCGTAGTATGACCAAGTTGCAGCACCCGAAAGCCAAGATGTTCTTGTGTTTCCAGGACGTTTTGAATATGTAGAATATGTTGTCTGACCGATAACATAAGGTTCGCTCTGGCGGATTTCTGCCTTATCATTGTAAGCGGCAGGAATTGAAGCCTTGCAGTATTCGTAAGCACGGTCGCCGTTTCCAAGCATTGTTTCTGCAATAACGCCCCAGCCCTGTGTGTGGTTAAAGATACCGGCATTTTCCTTAATACCTTTAAGGAATACTACAGATGTCATGATGTCGCTTCTTGTCTTTACGAATGGAGGTGCACAAAGCATTAAACCGTAAGGAGTTGCAAGTTTTTCTTTTACAGCTTCCATACAAAGTTTTGCCTGTTCTGGAGTTGCAGCTGATGACATAACAGCCCACACTTGAGTATTAAGATAAATCTGGCCTTCTTCGATTGTGTGAGTTCCGTAAACTGTTCCGTCTTCACCAATTGCCCAAACAAACCACTTACCGTCCCAGCATTTTTTCTGAATGTTTTCGTCCAGAGTTTTTCTCTGAGCCAAAGCCCACTGGGCTTCATCATTTTTACCAAGGCGTTTTGAAATATCAGCGTAAGTTGTAAGACCTAAGCGCAACTGGAATGTTACGAACAAAGATTCACCGTGGTAGCCAAGTTTAAGACAGTCGTTCCAGTCAGCCAAAAGACCGCAAGGAAGTCCATCTGCACCCATACGCTCCAAGTTGAATTCCAAGGCACGCTTCAAGTGACCGTAAACTGTGGCTTCTCCGCCATCAGCATAAGGAACAACTTTATTGTAGAAATCAAAATCACCAGTTTCTGCAACATAGCAAGGAACAGCATTAAAGAACCATTCGCAGTCATCAGAACGGAATTCTTCTGGCTTTGGAGCTTTTTCGTGGCCGGCGTTAAAATCCTTTGAAATAACAGGAACGGCACCACCATTCTGGCACTGGCCAGAAATCATGCGAACAAGTCGCTCTTCTGCTTCTTTTGGAATTGCGGCAGAAACACCCAAAATATCCTGAACCGAATCACGGTAACCAAGACCATCGCGTTCTCCGTTGTAAACAAGAGAAGCTGCACGGCTCCATGCAAAAGTGATGAGGGAATTGTAAAGTCCCCAAACATTTACTGTATGGTTAATGTCTTCATCTGGAGTGATTGCCTTGTAAGAACCAAGTTTTGCGTGCCAGTTTTCAACCAGTTTGTCAAATTCTTGGTCTGCACGCTGGAAGTTACCATATTCGTTTACAATCTTTTGTCCAACAGCGCGGGCATCATCAATACCCAGCATAAGCATAACTTCTTTTGTTTCGCCAGGCTGCAATTCCAAATCACCCTGAACAGTACCGCAAGAGTTGTCCCCATAAGCTTCAGAATTTGTACAAGCGCCATCAACAACAGCCTTTGGATGTTCATAAGAACCGTAAGTTCCAATAAATGCTTCGCGGCTTGTATCAAAACCAGTCATCGGAGTTCCAACCAAAGCAACCCACTGGCTCATATAAGCACCGCCAACTTCCCATTCCGGATGCTGGATGTAAAGATTGTCCTGAATTGAATAGCGGAGAAGATTATCACCAACTTTTTCGCCCTTTACAATAAAAAGCGAATACTGAAGATTTACCTGGTCCTGAGTTGTATTCCACTGGTTAGCAAATTCGCAGTAAGAAAAAAGACGGATTTTGCGGGCTTTATTAGAAGTATTTGTTACCTTAAGGCGCCAGTATTCAAAATTCTGTCCAAGAGGAACGTAATATTTTGTTTCAGATTTAATTCCCTTGTATTCAGATGTGATGATTGTGTAAGCAGTACCATGGCGACATTCAGACTTGTACTGATCAAGAGGTTTACCCACAGGCTGCCATGAAGCTGACCAGAAATCACCATCTTCCATATCACGAAGATAAAAATAACGGCCAGGTTGATCCATTGGAATAGAATTGAAGCGAAGACGCATAAAGCGACCCTGGGCCCCAGACTTGTAAAAACCATAACCGCCGGCATTGTTTGTAATGACAGCTCCATAAACGGTAGAACCCAGATA